>NZ_JARAUO010000040.1:0-94126 GCF_033792105.1 Streptomyces sp. WI03-4A | reverse complement strand
GCACCACCCCGGCGACCGCCGCGCCCAGCCCCTCCGGACGGGCGGCGGGCACCCCGGTGCGCGCCGCCAGGGTGAGCGCGAGCCGCGCCGCGACCGCCGAGGTCAGCGCCGCGAGCCCGCCCCGCGGCCAGGAGTCCTGGTAGAGCTGTGCCAGCACGGCGACCTGGGCGAGCAGCACCAGCACCAGGGTGAGCACCCCGAACGGGCCGATGTCCGACTGCTTCATGATCCGCAGCGCCTCGTCGGCGGGTTTGCCGCTGCCCAGCCCGTCGGCCGTGTCGGCGAGCCCGTCCAGGTGCAGCCCCCGCGTCAGCGCGGCCGGTACGGCGACCGAGGCGACGGCGGCGAGCAGCGGTCCCGCGCCCAGGAAGAGCAGCAGCAGCCCGGGCAGCGCCGCGCAGCCGCCCACGACGAGGCCCACCACCGGGGCGCACAGCATGCCGCCGCGCGCCGCCTCCCGGTCCCACCGGCGCACCCGGACGGGCAGCACGGAGAGCGTGCCGAAGGCGAAGCGGAGACCGTCTGTGGGCGAGGACGTGAGCACCGGCGCAGGTTACCCGGCGGTCGCCGGGCCCCCCACCGCGGCCGAGGATAAAGTGCGCACATGGGGCACTGGTGGGAGCGGAACGTCGTGGAGCCGGGCAAACTCCCCCTCCTGCTGGCCCTGACCGCCTTCGTTCTCACCTTCGTCGTCACCCGGGTGATCACCCGGCTGATCCGGGCCGGCAAGGGCCCCTTCGGCAACGTGAAGGCGGGCGGGCTGCACATCCACCACGTGGTCCCCGGGGTGCTGCTGACCGTCGTCGGCGGCTTCGGCGCCGTCGCCAGCGCCCGGCACGGCGCGGGCGCGGTCCTCTTCGCCGTCGTCTTCGGCATGGGCGCGGGCCTGGTGCTCGACGAGTTCGCGCTGATCCTGCATCTGGACGACGTCTACTGGAGCGAGGAGGGCCGCAAGAGCGTCGAGGTCGTCGTCCTCACGGCGGCCCTGGTCGGCCTGCTGCTGGCCGGCTTCGTGCCGTTCGGCGTGAACGACCTGTCCCAGCAGGAACTCGCGGACCGCGGGACGGTCATCTCCAACATCGCCCTGAACTTCGTCTTCTCGCTGGTCTCCCTGAGCAAGGGCAAGACCCGGGTCGCGATCTTCGGGGCGGTCGTGCCCGTGGTCGCGCTCGTCGGCGCGATCCGCCTGGCCCGCCCCGGCTCCCCGTGGGCCCGCCGCTTCTACGGCCGCCGCCCCCGCGCCCGGGCCAGGGCCGTCCTGCGCGCCTACCGTCACGACCGCCGCTGGGCCGGGCCCCGCCGGGTCCTTCAGGACTGGATCGGCGGCAAACCCGATCCGCGCCCGGTCCGGCTGCCCGACCGCCACTGACAGGCCGGCGGCCGGCGGCCGTACCGGTTCCGTCCCGCCGCGGCCAGGCACAGCACGCCCACGCCCAGCAGGGCGGCCAGGTGCTCCTTGCCGGCCAGGTTCTCCTTCAGCAGGACCTCGAGCACTATCGCCAGCGTCACCGCGGCCGCCGTCACCTGGGCGCCGTAGCGCCAGGCCACGAACACCGCGAGTCCCACCACCGCCGCCGACGGACCGGTGTCCACCACCCGCGCGTCCGAGCCGGGCAGGCCGAAGGGGAGGTGCGGGCCGAACGCGATGCCCACCCGTGCGTACAGCGTCCCGGCGAGCGTGGCGGTGTAGGCGATGGCCAGCGTCCGCCACCAGCCCAGACAGATCTCGGCGATCCCGAACACGAACAGGACCTGCGCGAGCGCGCCCCACACCGGCAGGTCCAGCGCAGGGACGTACAGCGAGAAGGGAGTGCGCAGGACCGCCAGCCACAGCGGGTCCTCGACCCGCACCGCCCCGACGTTCTGCACGAACCGGTAGCCCCACGCCTGGTTCTGCACGTACTGCAGGAGCGCGGTCAGGCAGACCGCCCCGGCGGTCATCGGGACCGCCCGCAGCCGCCGTTTCCGCAGCGGCTCGCGCACGGTGACGTACAGCAGCCCCCACTCGGCACGGGCCCAGCGGCCGGGCGCTCTCATCGCGGGGCCCTCACCGGTGCGTGTCCAGGTGCCGGCGGTGCAGCCACTTCGGCAGCCCCGGCGCCTCCAGGAACCCCTCGGCGCGGGCCGACGCCAGGCCGATGCGCAGCAGGTCCGCGCTCTTCTCGAAGAGCAGGAACCGGGGCTCCCAGATGGGGCGGTACTTGGCGTTGGCGCGGTACAGCGACTCGATCTGCCACCACCGTGAGAAGAAGCTGAGCAGCGACCGCCACAGCCTCAGCACCGGTCCGGCGCCGAGCCGCGCGCCGCGCTCGAAGACCGAGCGGAACATCGCGAAGTTCAGCGAGACCTGGGTGATCCCGATCTCCCCGGCCCGCCGCAGCAGTTCGATGACCATGAACTCCATCAGGCCGTTGTCGGAGTCCCGGTCCCGGCGCATGAGGTCGAGGGACAGTCCGTGCGGACCCCACGGCACGAAGGAGAGCAGGGCGCGCAGTTCGCCCTCGGCGTCCGTGCACTCCAGCATCACGCACCGGCCGTCACCGGGGTCGGCGAGCCGCCCGAGCGCCATGCTGAACCCGCGCTCGGTCGCCCCGTCCCGCCAGTCGTCCGCACGTTCGACGAGGTACGCCATCTCGTCCGCCGGGATGTCCTCGTGCCGCCGGACCCGCACGTGGTACCCGGCCCTCCTGACCCGGTTGCAGGCCTGCCGGACGGTCCGCATGGCCCGTCCCTCCAGGGTGAACTCGGCCACCTCGACGATCGCCTCGTCACCGAGTTCCAGCGCGTCGAGGCCGTGCCGCGCGTACACCGTCCCGGCCTCCTCGCCGGCCCCCATCACCGCCGGGATCCACCCGTGCGCCCGCGCCTCGGCCAGCCACGGCGCGATCGCCCCCGGCCAGGCCTCCGGGTCGCCGAGCGGGTCGCCGGAGGCGAGGCTCACCCCGCCGACCACCCGGTAGACGACCGCCGCCTTGCCGGTCGGCGACCACACCACGCTCTTCTCCCGGCGCAGCGCGAAGTAGCCGAGCGAGTCCCGCTCCCCGTGCCGCTCCAGCAGCGCCCGCAGCCCCTTCTCGTCGTCCTCGGTGAGCGGGTCGACGGCGCGCCGGGAGCGGAACGCGGCGTAGAAGACGGCGAGGACGAGGGCCGTGCTGATCACGTTGACGGCCACGTTGGCCCAGTTGGGCGGGTCGATGCCGGGGAACCGGGACTCCTCGGCGGCCACCGACACCAGCCGCAGCGTGCCGTAGTGCCAGCGCTCGGCGAACGTCGAACGGGCCGCGTCCGGCGCCTGGTTGGTGACCGTGATCAGGAGCCCGGCGAGCAGCGAGGCGGCGAGCCCGCCGGCGGCGGCCACGGTGGCGGCCAGCCGCGGGTTGGACCGGTCGCCCTTGGCGTAGAACTCCCGGCGCCCGGTCAGCAGGGCCACCACGAAGGCGGCCGTCAGCGCCAGGGAGACCCAGTTCTGCGCGTTCCGCCGGATCTCCGGGAACGCCATGGCGAAGGCGAACAGGGCCAGGAACGAACCGCTCAGCACCAGGTTCAGGATCCACGCGGCCCGCTTGCGCCGGCGCATGGTGATGGCCAGGAAGGCGGTGAACACACCCGAGGCGAAACCGGCCGTGAGCAGGTACGGCGTGAAGTAGTTCTCCTGGTTGTGCCGGCGCACGTCCTGGCCCAGCGACACCCACACCGCGCTCAGGAAGTTGACGAAGGCGACGGCCCGCAGGTACCAGACGGCGAGGGCGGCGGCCCGGCGGGAGACCCCGTTCGACCGCCGCGCCGGCTCGGCTTGCTGTTCCACCGCAATTCGGGCATCTCCCATGGTGAAGGATCATATGGGGGCTGCCCCGGCGAACCATTCTTTTCCGGCTGCCGTGGTGTGCGCACTCCGGTTCGGCCGGGCCGCTCTACTCGCCGGCCGCGTCCCGCGTCTCCGGCGTCTCCTCCGGGTGTTCCGCCGAGGGCTCGTCGTCCTTCTCGTCCTTCTCGGCCTGCTCGTCCTGCCGCTCGGGCAGCTCGGCGGCCAGCGCGGCCGCGCTGCGCACCAGGGGCAGCGCCAGCAGCGCGCCCACCCCCTCGCCGACCTTCACGCCCTGCTCCAGCAGCGGCTCCAGGGCCATCCGGTCCAGCGCCTTGGCCTGCCCCGGCTCCCCGCTGTCGTGCCCGGCCAGCCACCAGTCCGGCGCCCGGAAGGCGACCCGCTGGGCGACCAGCGCGCACGCTGCGGCCACCACACCGTCCAGGATCACCGGCAGCTTCCTGACCGCGCACTGCAGCAGGAACCCGGTCATCGCGGCGAGATCGGCGCCGCCCACCGTCGCCAGCAGCTGCAACTGGTCCCCGAGCACGGGCCGCGCCCGGCGCAGCGCGTCCCGGATCGCCGCGCACTTGCGCATCCACGCCAGGTCGTCGATGGGCAGCCCGCCCCGCCCGGTCACCACCGAGGCGTCGGTCCCGCACAGCGCGGCCACCAGCACCGCGGCCGCCGTGGTCCCGCCCACGCTCACATCGCCGAGCACCACCAGGTCCGTGCCCGAGTCGGCCTCCTCGTCCGCGACCGCCACGCCCGCCCGGAACGCGGCCTCGGCCTCGTCCTCGGTGAGCGCGTCCTCGACGTCGATCCGGCCGCTGCCGCGCCGCACCCGGTGCCGCACGACCTCCGCCGGGAACGCCTCCGGCGGGCAGTCCACGGCCACGTCCACCACCCGCACCGGCACATCGAGGCGGCGTGCGAGCACGGCCACCGGGCTGGCGCCCTCCAGCACCGCCCGCACCAGCGCCTGCGCGCCGCCCGCGGGCCGCGCTGAGACACCGGCCCCCGCGATACCGTGGTCACCGGCGAACAGGACCACCCGCGGCCGTTCGACCGGCCGCACCGGTACGGCGCCCTGCGCGGCGGCCAGCCACTCGCCCAGCTCGTCCAGGCGCCCGAGCGACCCGGGCGGCACGATCCGGCGCTCCCGGCGGGCCTCGGCGTCCCGGCGCACGCCCCCGTCCGGGCGCTCGATCAGATCGGTGAAGTCGTCCAGATTAAGGCTGCTCATTCGCCGAACAGTACCGCCAGCGAACGAACGCCCCGGCGCCACACCGGCACCTCAGGATCACGACGTCGTTGCACCCAAGATCGGTATCCCCTACGTTCCGGTTTGCAGCGGAATGTCGCTTAGGGAGCCGCCATGCAGCCCTTGCCCCTCACCCCGCGGGTCACCGAAGCCACCGACCCCTTCCAGGAGCCCCGCCGCACCGACTGCCCCTGGTGCGGATCCCCCCGGCTGCGGACCCGGCTGCGCGCCCCCGACCCGCTGCGGCACCGCCCGGGCACCTTCGCCCTCGACGCCTGCTCCGACTGCGGCCACGCCTTCCAGAACCCCCGGCTCACGGCCGAGGGACTCGCCTTCTACCACCGGGACTTCTACGAAAGACACCTGGAGGAGTTCGCCGCGCGCGTCGTCTCCGCCCAGGCGGCCCACCGCCGGCACCGCGCCACCGCCCACAAGCTCTCGGCGCTGCCCGAGCCGGAGAGCTGGCTGGACGTGGGCACGGGACACGCTCACTTCCCCGAGGCGGCCCGGGAGTTCTTCCCCTACACCAGCTTCGACGGCCTCGACCCGACGGCCCGGGTGGAACAGGCCCTGCTGGAGGGGCGGGTCGAGGAGGCCCACCGCGGCTATCTGACCACCCCGGGCACGGCGGCCCGGCTGCGCTGCCGCTACGACGTGGTCAGCATGTTCGACCACCTGGCCCACGCTCCCGACCCCCGTGCCGAACTCCGCGCCGCCCTCGCCGTCCTGCGGCCCGGCGGCCACCTCGTCGTCGAACTCCCCGACCCGCGCTGCGTGTTCGCGACCCTCCTCGGCAAGTGGTGGCTGCCCTACGGCCAGCCACGCCACCTCCACCTGATGCCGCTGGCCAACCTCCGCGCGGAACTGGAGTCCCAGGGCTGCGCGATCCTCGTCACCGACCGGCGGGCGCCGCACGTCCCCTACGACCTGGCGGCGGCCGTCGCCCTGGCGCTCGCCACCGTCCACCCGTTCCTGCGCGCGCTGGCGGCCCCGGTGCTGGACGTGGCCGCCATCGCCGACCACACCCTGGCACCCCTGCTGCGCCGCACCCGCTTCTCCAACGCCTACCGGGTCGTGGCCCGCAAGGGCCCCGGCACCGCCCCCGGCCCCGCGCCGGCCCCGCCGTCCGCACGGCAGCCGGTGCCGTAAGCCCTCCGGGCGGTCAGGCCGGGTACCGCGACCCGACGCAGCCCCGGAGGCGCCCCCGAACACCCCGCACGCCGAACACGCCGAGCACGCCGAGCACGATGGGCGCCCCGAGAGACCCGGACGTCCCGAGGCCGGCGGGCGCCACGCGCGCCGAGCATCCCGGTACCCGAGCACGCCGAGCACGATGGGCGCCCCGAGAGACCCGGACGTCCCGAGGCCGGCGGGCGCCACGCGCAGGCGGAGCATCCCGGTACCCGAGCACGCCGAGCACGATGGGCGCCCCGAGAGACCCGGACGTCCCGAGGCCGGCGGGCGCCACGCGCGCCGAGCATCCCGGCACCCGAGCACGCCGAGCACGACGGGCGCCCCGAGAGACCCGGACGTCCCGAGACCCGCGGGCGCCACGCGCGCCGAGCATCCCGGCACCCGAGCACGCCGAGCACGACGGGCGCCCCGGGAAACCCGGACGTCCCGAGACCCGCGGGCGCCACGCGCGCCGAGCATCCCGGCACCCGAGCACGACGGGCGCCCCGAGAGACCCGGACGTCCCGAGACCCGCGGGCGCCACGCGCACGCCGAGCATCCCGGTGCCCGAGCACGCCGGTGCTCCTGGCACGCCGAGCACGCCGGTGCTCCGAGCGCGCCGAGCACCCCGGAGGTCCCGGGCACCGCGAGCCCCTCGCACCCCTGAACGTCCCGGGCTGCCCGAGCCCCTCGCCCCCCGAACGTCCCGCGCCGCCCAAGTCCGTCGGCCCCCGAGCGGCGCGGCCCCGCGAGCAACGGCCCGTCAGCCCCGCAGGACCAGCGCCTGTCCCGCCACCACCAGCAGCACCTGCTCGCACTCGTCCGCGAACGCCGCGTTCAGCCGCCCGAGTTCGTCCCGGTAGCGGCGGCCGGAGGCCGTGGCCGGCACGATGCCCGAGCCCACCTCGTTGGACACGGCCACCACCGTCCGCCGGGTCGCCCGCACCGCGGCGGTCAGCTCCCGCACCCGTTCGCGCAGCGCCTTCTCCCCGCCCGCGGCCCACTCCGCGTCGTCCCACGCCCCGACCGCGTCCATGGCGTCCGTCAGCCACAGCGACAGACAGTCGATCAGCAGCGGCGGCCCGTCCTCGCCCAGCAGCGGCTCCAGGTCGGTCGTCTCCGTCGTACGCCACGAACCCGGCCGCCGCTCCCGGTGCGTGGCCACCCGCGCCGCCCACTCGGTGTCCCCGCCGCGCGCCCCGCCGGTCGCGACGTACTGCACCTCGGGGAACGCCTCGAGACGCCGCTCCGCCTCCACCGACTTGCCCGAGCGGGCCCCGCCGAGCACCAGCGTGCGGCGCGGCACGTCCGGCACCTCCTCGTACGCCCCGACCACCAGCGTCGTGCCGTCCGGCACCGCCCGCGCCCCGGCCGCCGCGAGCCGGCGCCGCAACTCCGCGCCCTGCGGCACGTCGTGGTCGAGGTGGACGGCGACGACGTCCGTGGCCGGCCCGACCGCCCCGGCCGAGCGCAGCCGGGCCAGCGCGTCCGGGCGGCCCACCACGTCGGCGAGGACCAGGTGGTACGACTCCGCCGTCGCCGCCTCCAGACCGGCCGCCGCCCCGCCCGGCGGCAGGTACAGCAGCCGCTGCCCGTCGGGCCCCGTCACCGCGTACCCGGTGCCGCCCGCGTCCATCGCCAGGGCCCGCACCCGATGCCCCGTCAGCAGCGCCAACTCCTGCCCGTCCGGCACCCGGCCGGGCTGCGGCAGCCCGGCCGGCACCTCCACCGCGGGGCCGTGGTGCGGGTGCGACAGCAGCACCTGGCGCACCCCGCCCAGCGAACGGCCCGACCGGGCGGCGGCGAAGGCCGCCCCGGGCGTCAGGTCGAGCAGCAGGGTGCCGTCCACCAGCAGCGCGGTAGCCGCCCGCGCGTCCGGCCCGAGGGCGGTCGCGCAGACCGCGCAGGGACAGTCGGGGCGGGGCAGCCCCGCGGGGGTACCGGTACCGAGCAGAGTCACTTCCACGGAACCGATTTTCACCTGTCGCAGCACGTCTTGCGCTTCCGGCTAGGCTGCCAGCAGGTGTTGGATCACAAGGAGGCCCACATGACGGCATGGACGTGGCGGTTCGAGAAGGCCGACGGGACGGAGGTCCAGCCCGCGGTGCAGCCGGAGGAGTTCACCACCCAGGGCGACGCCGAGTCCTGGGTCGGCGAGCACTGGAAGGAGCTGGCCGAGGGCGGCGCCGACCAGGTGCGGCTGTTCGAGGAGAGCACCGAGATCTACGGCCCGATGAGCCTGCACGCCGACGCCGCGTAACTCTTCCGGGGTGTTCTCACGGGGGTGAGGAGGGTCCGCCGAGCCGTCCCTCCTCACCGCGCACCGCCCGGCAGGACTCAGTCGCACGCCGCCCGGCAGGGCTCAGCCGCGCACGCCGCACAGGTGCAGCAGCGCCGCGGTCCCCCGGTAGGGGTCCGTCCGGCCGGCCCGCTCCTCGGCCGCGAGCAGCGCCTGGAGGTCGTCCGGGATCTCCGCGTCGTCCGCCGCCGTGTCGGTGAAGACCCGCACTCCGTACCAGGCGTGCAGCGGGGCGGCGATGCCGGCGAGGGTGGCGGTCAGCGCCGCCAGCCGATCGGCCCGGACGTCCAGGCCCAGCCGGTTGCGGTAGGCGGTGGTGTCGAAGGCGGCCAGCGCGCCCGCCCAGTCACCGGACAGGCCCGGCCGCATCGCGAGCGCGTCGCCGTTGCGCACGAGCAGCGAGAGCAGCCCGCCCGGCGCGAGCATCCGGGCCAGCCCCGCCACCAGCGGGTCGGGCTCCTCCACGTACATCAGGACGCCGTGGCACAGCACCACGTCGAAACTGCCCGGCAGGAAGTGCACGCCGGTGTCCCGCCCGTCGCCCTGCACCAGCCGGACCCGCTCACGGATGCCCTCGGGCTCCCCGGCGAGCGCCTCGCGCGCGACGTCGATCATCGTCGCGTCCTGCTCCACGCCGGTCACCTGGTGACCGAGCCGGGCCAGCCGCAGGGCCTGCGTACCCTGGCCCATCCCCACGTCGAGCACCCGCAGCCGCTGCCCGACCGGGAACCGCCCGGCTATCTGCTCGTCGAGCTGCCGGGCCACCAGCTCCTGCCGTACGACATCGCGCAGCCCGCCCAGCCTGCTCAGCCAGGCGTCGGCCGCACCCCCGGTGAAAGCCTCAGCGCTCAGGGCCGCTCTCCGCGCTTGACCTGCGGCTTCGGCAGCCGGAGCCGGCGCATCTGGAGCGAGCGCATCAGACCGTAGGCGACGGCACCGCGCCGGTTCTGGTCCGGGAACCGCTCGGCCAGCCGCTTCTTCAGGCGGAAGCCGCTGACGATCGCGTCGAGCACGATCAGCACGATCACCACGAGCCACAGCCACAGCGCGACGGCCTGGATGGTGGGCACCCGCACGATGCTGAGGACCAGGATCACCACGGCCATGGGCAGGAAGAACTCCGCCACGTTGAACCGGGAGTCCACCCAGTCGCGGGCGAACTTGCGGACCGGGCCCTTGTCCCGGACCGGCAGGTACCGCTCGTCGCCGCCCGCCAGGGCCTGGCGCTGCCGGTCGAGCGCCTGGCGGCGATCCTCGCGCTGACGCTTGGCGGCGTCCTTGCGCGTCGTCGGCGTGTTGGCGACGCTGCGGCGCTGGGACTGGGCCTCACTGCGCTTGGGCGTGGGCCTGCCCTTGGGGGCCTGCGGGTCACGGGGCTGCTTGGAGAAGTTCACCGGCGCCTTGTCGGCGGGGGCCTTCTCTTCCTTGGCACGGCTACGGAACACAAAACCCAAGGGTACGGGCTCCACCGGCATGGACCCCAGCCGACCGGGGAACGATCCGGCAACACCGGACGTCTGTAGGGGGACAGAGGGGACGTTGCAGACGCTTCACCCGGCGGCTGGGCGGGGGGATCACGGGAGGGGCGGGGGAGCCCACCCGGGGCCCACCTACTCCTCACGCCGGAGCGATGCCGTCCGCAGTCGTCCTTGGGGATGAGCGCATCGGTCCCCGAACGGTGCGGTAATGGAGTCAGGGCCCGTACTGTGGGTTCTGTCGCAGGATCTGTGAGCTGGAGTCCGTCAGAAGGGGGCGCGCGAAGCCCATGAGCGGTGTCATGAAGCGTATGGGGATGATCTTCCGCGCGAAGGCGAACAAGGCCCTTGACCGGGCCGAGGACCCGCGCGAGACCCTCGATTACTCGTATCAGAAGCAGCTGGAGCTGCTGCAGAAGGTGCGCCGGGGCGTCGCCGACGTCGCGACCTCCCGCAAGCGCCTGGAACTCCAGCTCAACCAGTTGCAGCAGCAGTCCTCCAAGCTGGAGGACCAGGGCCGCAAGGCGCTCGCGCTCGGCCGCGAGGACCTCGCCCGCGAGGCGCTCTCCCGGCGCGCCGCCCTCCAGCAGCAGGTCACCGACCTGGAGACGCAGCACACGACCCTGCAGGGCGAGGAGGAGAAGCTCACCCTCGCGGCCCAGCGCCTGCAGGCAAAGGTGGACGCCTTCCGGACGAAGAAGGAGACCATCAAGGCCACCTACACCGCCGCCCAGGCCCAGACCCGCATCGGCGAGGCGTTCTCCGGCATCTCCGAGGAGATGGGCGACGTCGGGCTGGCCATCCAGCGCGCCGAGGACAAGACCGCCCAGCTCCAGGCCCGGGCCGGCGCCATCGACGAGCTGCTCGCCTCCGGCGCCCTCGACGACCCCTCCGGCATGGCCAAGGACGACATCCAGGCCGAGCTGGACCGGCTCTCCGGTGGTACGGATGTGGAGCTGGAACTGCAGCGCATGAAGGCGGAACTGGCCGGCGGCTCCTCGCAGCAGGCGATCGAGGGCGGCACCGGGCAGGGGCAGTCCCAGCAGCAGCCGCAGGACACCCCGCGCTTCGACAAGCAGTAACCGGGGTTCCGGGACCCGAGCCGAGGAGGCCGACGTGATCGTAAGGATCATGGGGGAGGGCCAGGTGAAGCTGGACGACGTCCACTTCACCGAGCTGAACAAGCTGGACGACGAGCTGCTGAGGGAAGTGGAGAACGGCGACGAGGCGGGCTTCCGCCGCACGCTCTCCACGCTCCTCGACGCCGTCCGCCGGCTCGGCACCCCGCTCCCGGACGACGCCCTCGAACCCTCGGAGCTGATCCTCCCGGCCGACGAGGCGAAACTGGAGGAGGTCCGGGAACTGCTCGGCGACGACGGCCTGATCCCGGGCTGAGCC
Source organism: Streptomyces sp. WI03-4A (assembly GCF_033792105.1). Taxonomy (NCBI): domain Bacteria; kingdom Bacillati; phylum Actinomycetota; class Actinomycetes; order Kitasatosporales; family Streptomycetaceae; genus Streptomyces; species Streptomyces sp. WI03-4A. The sequence goes on along the minus strand of NZ_JARAUO010000040.1, from coordinate 82,715 downwards.
GGCGCCCCCGGGCTGGGTCCTGGACTCCGGGCCGAGCCGGCGCCCCAAAAGTCCACGACCGGCCGGCCGCCGGGCCGGTCCGGCGGGGCCGGGTGGTGTGGGGCCCCCGGCCGGCGTGGGTGAGCTGTGCCTCGGTCTGTTCCGGCGCTTCGCCCGGCGCCGTACTGTTCAGCGGGTGAGCACTCTCGAACGCGCCCGGTGCGGCCTCAAGGCGCACCCCCTCGCGCTGGACGCGGCCATCGCGGCGGGCGTGCTCGTGTGCATGGTGGCCGGGTCCTTCGTGGTGCCCCGCGGGCCGAACGGCGTCACCTGGGGCGTACGCAGCCCGGCCCCCTTCGGCCTGTTCCTGATGACCGTCGGCGCCGCCGCGCTGGTCTTCCGCCGCCGCGCGCCCAAGACGGTGCTGGCCGTCACCGGCGCCGTCTCCGTGATCGAGTCCGTCACCGGCGACCCGCGCGCCCCGGTCGCCATGTCCGCCGTGATCGCCCTCTACACCGTCGCCTCCACCACCGACCGCACCACCACCTGGCGCGTCGGCCTGCTCACCATGACCGTGCTGACCGCCGCCGCCATGCTGGCCGGACCGCTGCCCTGGTACGCCCAGGAGAACCTGGGCGTCCTCGCCTGGACCGGGATCGGCGCCACCGCCGGGGACGCCGTGCGCAGCCGCCGCGCGGTCGTCCGGGCCATGCGCGAGCGCGCCGAACGGGCCGAGCGCACCCGCGAGGAGGAGGCCCGCCGCCGGGTCGCCGAGGAGCGGCTGCGTATCGCCCGCGACCTGCACGACGTGGTCGCCCACCACATCGCCCTGGTCAACGTGCAGGCCGGAGTCGCCGCCCACGTCATGGACCGGCGGCCCGACCAGGCCAAGGAGGCCCTCGCCCATGTGCGCGAGGCCAGCCGCTCCGCGCTCAACGAGCTGCGCGCCACCGTCGGCCTGCTGAGGCAGTCCGGCGACCCCGAGGCCCCCACCGAGCCCGCCCCCGGCCTCAGCCGGCTCGAGGACCTGGCGGGCACCTTCCGCAGCGCCGGGCTTCCGGTCGAGGTGGCCCGCGCCGACCACGGCACCGCGCTGCCCGCCGCCGTCGATCTGGCCGCCTACCGGATCGTGCAGGAGGCCCTGACCAACGTCCGCAAGCACGCGGGCACCGACGCGAAGGCCGAGGTCAGCGTCGTACGCGTCGGACCGCACATCGAGGTCACCGTCCTGGACGACGGCACGGGCGCCGGCGGCGAGCCCGGTGCGGGCGGCGGGCACGGACTGCTCGGCATGCGGGAGCGGGTCACCGCGGTGGGCGGCACCCTGACCACCGGACCCCGCTACGGCGGCGGTTTCCGCGTCCATGCGATCCTGCCGGTCACGACCCGTACGACGGCACCGGGGGAGCCCGCATGACCATCCGTGTCCTGCTCGCCGACGACCAGGCACTGCTGCGCAGCGCGTTCCGGGTGCTGGTCGACTCCGAGCCGGACATGGAAGTGGTGGGGGAGGCCTCCGACGGGGCCGAGGCGGTCCGGCTGGCCCAGGAGAGCGGCGCCGACGTGGTCCTCATGGACATCCGGATGCCCGGCACCGACGGCCTCGCCGCCACCCGGCTGATCAGCGCCGACCCCTCCCTGGCCCGGGTCCGCGTGGTCATCCTGACCACCTTCGAGGTGGACGACTACGTCGTCCAGGCCCTGCGCGCGGGCGCCTCGGGCTTCCTCGGCAAGGGCAGCGAGCCCGAGGAACTGCTGAACGCCATCCGGGTCGCCGCGGGCGGTGACGCGCTGCTCTCCCCGGTCGCCACCAAGGGCCTGATCGCCCGCTTCCTCGCCCAGGGCGACGGCGACGACGGCCGGGACCCGGCCCGCTCCGACCGCCTCGACGCGCTCACCGGCCGCGAGCGCGAGGTGCTGGTCCAGGTGGCCGGCGGCCACTCCAACGACGAGATCGCCGAACGCCTCGAAGTCAGTCCGCTCACGGTGAAGACGCACGTCAACCGGGCCATGGCCAAGCTCGGCGCCCGCGACCGGGCCCAGCTCGTGGTCATCGCCTACGAGTCGGGACTGGTACGTCCGAGGACGGACTGACCTCCACCCGCACGTACTGCGCGCGGAGTAGGGCCGCGGCACGGAACGGGACCTGGGACCTACACATCGGCCCTCCGGCATGGCTCAGGGTGGTGGGGTGGGCGCTCCCCCCGTGTCCCTCCCGCCACTTCTGCCGCTCACAGAAGAGAGAACCTGATCCATGTCCTGGCTGTCGAGATTCAGCCTCGCGCAGCGGGCCCTCGTCGGGCTCGTGTCCCTCATCGCGCTCGCCTTCGGGCTGATCGCGATACCCCAGATCAAGCAGCAGCTCCTGCCGACCATCGAACTGCCGATGGTCTCGATCGTCGCCCCCTACCAGGGCGCCGCCCCCGACGTCGTGGAGAAGCAGGTCGTCGAGCCCATCGAGGACAACCTCCAGGGCGTCGACGGCATCACCGGTGTCACCTCCACCGCCAGCGAGGGCAACGCCGTGATCATGGCGTCCTTCGACTACGGCAACGACACCAAGCGGCTCGTCGCCGACGTCCAGCAGGCCGTCAACCGAGCCCGCAACCAGCCCCCGGACAGCGTCGACCCGCAGGTCGTCGCCGGCTCCACGGACGACATGCCGACCGTGGTCCTCGCCGTCACCTCCGACAAGGACCAGCAGGCACTCGCCGACCAGCTCGACACGACGGTCGTCCCGGCCCTGAAGGACATCGACGGCGTCGGCCGCGTCCAGGTCACCGGCGTCCGTGACCTGCGGGTCGCCGTCACCCCGGACGACGCGAAGCTGGCGCGGGCGGGCCTCACCCCCGCCGCACTGGGCCAGGCCCTCCAGGCCGGCGGCGCCACCGTCCCGGCCGGCTCCTTCGACGAGGACGGCGCCAACCGCACCGTTCAGGTCGGCGGCGGCTTCACCTCGCTGGGCCAGATCCGGAACCTGATGGTCACCGGCGAGGCCGGCAGGAAGCCCGTGCGCCTCGGCTCCGTCGCCACCGTGAAGGAGCGGCCGGCCCCGGCCGACTCCCTCACCCGCACCGACGGCCGGCCCAGCCTCGCCGTCAACGTGACGATGGACCACGACGGCAGCGCCGTCTCCATCTCCGAGGCCGTCAAGGACAAGCTGCCCGCCCTGCGCAAGGACCTCGGCTCCGGCGCCCGGCTCACGGTCGTCAGCGACCAGGGCCCGGCGGTGTCCAAGTCCATCAAGGGCCTGACCACCGAGGGCGCGCTCGGCCTGCTCTTCGCGGTCCTGGTCATCCTGGTCTTCCTGGCCTCGGTCCGCTCGACGCTGGTCACGGCGGTCTCCATCCCGCTGTCGGTCGTCCTCGCGCTCCTCGTGCTGTGGACCCGCGGCCTGTCCCTGAACATGCTCACGCTCGGCGCGCTCACCATCGCGATCGGCCGGGTCGTGGACGACTCGATCGTGGTCCTGGAGAACATCAAGCGGCACCTGGGCTACGGCGAGGAGCGCAAGGAGGCGATCCTGGGCGCGGTGCGCGAGGTCGCCGGCGCGGTCACCTCCTCCACCCTCACCACCGTCGCCGTGTTCCTGCCGATCGGCCTGGTCGGCGGCATGGTGGGCGCCCTGTTCGGCTCGTTCAGCATCACGGTGACGGCGGCCCTGCTGGCCTCCCTCGTCGTGTCCCTTACGGTCGTGCCGGTCCTGTCGTACTGGTTCCTGCGCGCCCCCAAGGGCACCCCCGAGGACGCCGAGGAGGCCCGCCGCAAGGCCGAGGAGAAGGAGGCGAACAGCCGGCTCCAGCGCCTCTACGTCCCGGTCCTGCGGTTCGCGACGCGCCGCCGCCTCACCAGCGTGCTGATCGCGATCGTGGTCCTGGTCGTCACGTTCGGCATGTCCGGACTGCTGAAGACCAACTTCTTCGACCAGGGCCGGCAGGAAGTCCTCACCGTCAAGCAGAAGCTGAAGCCCGGCACCAGCCTCGCGGCCACCGACGTCCAGGCCAGGAAGGTCGAGAAGCTACTCGCCTCCACCGAGGGCGTGAAGGACTACCAGGTCACCATCGGCTCCTCCGGCTTCATGGCGGCCTTCGGCGGCGGCACCGACACCAACCAGGCGTCGTACCAGGTCATGCTGAAGGACACGGCCTCCTACGAGGACGTGCAGAAGCACATCGAGAACGGCCTCAAGGAGCTCGACGGCACCGGCACCACCACCGTGTCCGCCGGTGACGGCTTCGGCAGCCAGGATCTCAGCGTCGTGGTGAAGGCGTCCGACCCGCGGGTGCTGCGCGAGGCCTCCGACCGGGTGCGCTCCACCGTGGCCGGCCTCGACCACGTCACGGACGTCACCAGCGACCTCGCCCAGAGCGTGCCGCGCATCTCGGTGAAGGCGAACGCCAAGGCGGCCGCCGCCGGGTTCGACGACCAGAAGCTGGGCGCCGCGGTGGCCCAGGCCGTGCGCGGTACGACGGCGGCGAAGGCGATCCTCGACGACACCGAGCGCGACGTCGTCATCACGTCCGCGAAGCCCGCCACCACCCTGGCCCAGCTCAGGAACCTGCGCCTCGGCCCGGTGAGGCTCGGCGACATCGCCACCGTCAAGGTGGTCGACGGCCCGGTGTCCATGACCCGCATCGACGGCCGGCGCGCGGCGACGGTCACGGCCCGGCCGACCGGTGACAACACCGGCGCGGTCAGCGCCCAGCTCCAGACGCGGATCAAGGCCCTGAAGCTGCCCGCGGGCGCCGAGGCCAAGATCGGCGGCGTCTCCTCGGACCAGGACAGCGCGTTCAAGAACCTCGGCCTGGCCATGCTGGCGGCGATCGCCATCGTGTTCATGCTGCTGGTGGCGACGTTCCGCTCACTGGTCCAGCCGCTGATCCTGCTGGTCTCCATCCCGTTCGCGGCCACGGGCGCGATCGGCCTCCTGGTCGTCACCGGCACCCCGATGGGCGTCCCCGCGATGATCGGCATGCTGATGCTGATCGGCATCGTGGTCACCAACGCGATCGTGCTGATCGACCTGATCAACCAGTACCGCGGTCAGGGCTACGGCGTCGTCGAGGCCGTGGTGGAAGGCGGCCGGCACCGGCTGCGGCCCATCCTCATGACGGCGCTGGCGACCGTCTTCGCCCTGCTCCCGATGGCCCTCGGGGTCACCGGCGAGGGCGGCTTCATCGCCCAGCCGCTGGCGGTGGTCGTGATCGGCGGCCTGATCAGCTCGACCCTGCTGACCCTGCTGCTGGTCCCGACGCTCTACGCGATGCTCGAACTCCGCAAGGAGCGGCGCGCGAAGAAGCGGGCGGCGAAGAAGGGTCTCCCGTCCCAGGCCCAGGCCGCCTCGGACGAGCCGGAGCCCGCGGGGGTCTGACCCCCCGCACCGGCGTCCCCTCCCGCGCGGGACTTTCCTATCCTGTGATCCGGAACTGCTCTTGCGGGGGAGGGGGAACGGGGTGGTGGCACTGCACGAGGGCGATCCCGGGTCGCTCGGTGGATACCGGATCGTCGACCGGCTGGGGGCCGGCGGGATGGGGGTCGTCTACCGGGCGAGGGCCGGATCGGGCCGCGAGGTCGCCGTCAAGGTGGTCCACGCCCAGTACGCCGAGGACCCCGTCTTCCGTGTCCGCTTCCGGCAGGAGATCGCCGCCGTCCGCAAGGTGAGCGGCGCCTTCACCGCGCCGGTCGTGGACGCCGACCCGGAGGCGCCCCGCCCCTGGATGGCCACCCAGTACGTACCCGCACGGCCGCTCTCCGCCCGCGTCCGGGACGACGGGCCGCTGGCCGGCACCGAACTGCGCCGGCTCGTCCTCGGCCTGGTGGAGGCCCTGCGCGACATCCACCGGGCCGGGGTCGTGCACCGCGACCTCAAGCCCGCCAACGTCCTGATGGCCGAGGACGGCCCCCGGGTCATCGACTTCGGCATCTCGCGCGCGGCGGAGAACCAGGCGCTGACCGAGACCGGGCACATGATGGGCACCCCGCCGTTCATGTCCCCGGAGCAGCTCGCGGACGCCCGGTCGGTGGGTCCCGCCTCCGACGTCTTCTCCCTCGCCGCGCTGGTGGTCTTCGCGGCGACCGGGCGCGGCCCCTTCGACGCGGACAGCCCCTATCTGACGGCGTACCGGGTCATGAGCGAGGAGCCGGACCTGACGGCGGTCCCCGAGCCGCTGCGCGCGGTCCTGTCCCGCTGCCTGGCCAAGCGGGCCGCCGCCCGGCCCGGACTCGACGCCCTGGCCGCCGAGTTCGCCGCCGCCCTGCCCGAGCCGGCCGCCACGGAGCCGCCGACCGTCCCGCACCGCCGCGCGGATCCGGAGCCCACCCGGCCCCCGGCGGCGGATCCGGAGCCGACCCGGCCCCCGGCGCCCGACCCGGACCCGCCCCGGCCCCCGGCCGCGGACCCGCCGCCCTCCGTCCCGTTCCGGGCCGCCGCCCCCGCGGACCCGGGGGACGCGGCGGACGACGCCCCCGCCTCCCGTAGGCGCGGCCTTCGGGTGCCGCTCGCCGTCGGGGTGGCGGGCGTGCTGGTCGCCGCGCTCACCGCCTATCTGCTCGGGCCGTTCCAGGCCGGGGCGCGGCCCGGAGCCGCCCCCTCGCCCGGTGCCACGGCCACCCGCTGGGGTGCCCTCCCGGCCGGCTGGCGGCCCTGGCGGACGACGGTGTACGCGGTCGCCGCCCACGGCGTGAAACGCTCCTCGGCACCGGCGGACGGCCCCGGCCGCAGCGGGCAGCCGTCCTGTGCGCTGAGCGGGGGAGCGCTCTACTGCGGAGGCAGCACCACCCTGCCGATCCGCGTCGACGCGGTCACCGGCCGCACCGTCTGGCGGACCGCCACCCAGCCGCCGGGGATCGCTCTCGGCCACTACGACAGTGCGGTCCTCGGGGTGCGTGAGGGTGTCGTGCTCGTCCGCGAGAGCGTCCTGAACACGGCGGGCAACGACACGACGACCACGGTCACCGCGTTCGCCGCCGGCGACGGACGGCGGTTGTGGTCCCGTCCGACCGGCGACGCGAACGCGTCGGCGGTGCTCGTGGGCGGCCTGGTCCTCGTTCCCGACGGCCTGACCGTGACCGCCCGTTCCCCGCGCGACGGCTCCGCGCGCTGGACGATGTCCGTGCCGGCCGGGCACCACTGCGACTTCCACGGCGCGGGCGGCGGGGTGTACGCCGACTGCACCGGCTACCACACCCCGTCCGGCGCCCGGCGGCGGCTGATCGCCCTCGATCCCGCCGACGGCTCGGCGCGCTCGCTGCCGGCAGCGCCGTCGCTGACCGCGGACTACGCCGGAACCCTGGACGGACGGCTGGTCTACGCGGCACGGCGGTCCGGCGACCCGACGGCGCAGGACAACCCGTACACCGGGGTCGAGGTGATCGATCCGCGCACCGGTGCCCGCGAGACCCGCGCGCTGGCCGAGGAGTACCGGGGGCGGGCGGCGATGGCGCGCGGGGTGCTCTGTTTCGCCGCCTCGGACGGCCGGACGACCGCCGTCTCGCCGCTGACCGGCAGACGGGTGTGGCGGACCGCGACGACCCTGGAACAGCCGGCCGCGCCGGTCGCGGACGAGCGCGGCAGCGTGTTCCTGGCCAGCGCGAGCGGCCGGGTCGCGGCCCTCGACGCCCGCACGGGACGCAGGCTGTGGGAGTCCTATCCGCGGGCCGGCACCGTGATCAGCGGCGACTACGACTCGCCGGAACTGCTCGTGAACGGCGGCGCCCTGGTGGTGACGACCCCCGACGGCACCCTCTTCACGCTGGATCCGGCCCGCCCCGGACGGAAACCGGCGTCGGCGTGACCACGCACGCCGACGCCGGTCCCCGCCCGGCGGGTACGGCTACGGCAGCGCGAGCATCCGCTCCAGGGCGAGCTTGGCGAACGCCTCGGTCTCCTTGTCGACCTCGATGCGGTTGACCAGGTTGCCCTCGGCCAGCGACTCCAGGGCCCAGACCAGGTGGGGCAGGTCGATGCGGTTCATCGTCGAGCAGAAGCAGACCGTCTTGTCGAGGAAGACGATCTCCTTGCCCTCGGGAGCGAAACGGTTCGCCAGCCGGCGGACCAGGTTCAGCTCGGTGCCGATGGCCCACTTGGAACCGGCCGGGGCCGCCTCCAGGGCCTTGATGATGTACTCCGTGGAGCCGACGTAGTCGGCGGCGGCCACGACCTCGTGCCGGCACTCGGGGTGGACCAGCACGTTCACGCCCGGTATGCGCTCGCGGACGTCGTTGACCGAGTCCAGGCTGAAGCGGCCGTGCACCGAGCAGTGGCCGCGCCAGAGGATCATCTTCGCGGCGCGCAGCTCCTCGGTGGTCAGCCCGCCGTTCGGCTTGTGCGGGTTGTAGACCACGCAGTCGTCCAGGGACATCCCCATGTCGCGGACGGCGGTGTTGCGGCCGAGGTGCTGGTCGGGCAGGAACAGGACCTTCTCACCCTGCTCGAAGGCCCAGTCCAGGGCGCGCCGCGCGTTGGAGGAGGTGCAGATGAGGCCACCGTGCTTGCCGGTGAAGGCCTTGATGTCCGCCGAGGAGTTCATGTAGGACACCGGCACCACCTGCCCGGCGACGCCCGCCTCGGTCAGCACGTCCCAGCACTCGGCGACCTGCTCGGCGGTGGCCATGTCGGCCATCGAGCAGCCGGCGGCCAGGTCGGGCAGGACGACCTTCTGGTCGTCGGACGTCAGGATGTCCGCCGACTCGGCCATGAAGTGCACACCGCAGAAGACGATGTACTCGGCCTCCGGGCGCGCGGCCGCGTCCCGGGCCAGCTTGAAGGAGTCGCCCGTGACGTCGGCGAACTGGATGACCTCGTCGCGCTGGTAGTGGTGGCCGAGCACGAAGACCTTGTCGCCGAGCTTCTCCTTGGCCGCGCGGGCGCGCTCGACCAGGTCGGGGTCGGACGGCGAGGGCAGGTCGCCGGGGCACTCCACGCCCCGCTCGCTCTTCGGGTCGGCCTCACGGCCGAGCAGCAGCAGGGCGAGCGGAGACGGCTGTACGTCGAGCTCCGGGGTCTGGGCGGTGGTCACGACACGCACCCTTTCTACTTTTCGTCTAACTGACGCTATCTATCATATCCGCTTCACGTCACTTTGACGACGGCGATAGCGTCCATGTGACGTGAATCCCGCCCGCGGTGACCGGGTCGCCCCTCGAGCCGCTGTCCGCCGCATCGGGCATGTGCGAGCATGAAGAGAGAAGTGAAAAGGCGACCACGCGAACGCCCGGCCCGGAATGAATCCGCGGAAACGCCGGTTGCACTGGTCGGCAAGCAGTCTCCGTACAACCCGGGAGAGATGTAGATGTCCGTATCGGACGAGACCACCACCGTCACCGACGGCATCATCCTGACCGACGCCGCCGCGTCGAAGGTCAAGGCCCTGCTCGACCAGGAAGGCCGCGACGACCTCGCTCTGCGCGTCGCCGTCCAGCCGGGCGGCTGCTCCGGCCTGCGCTACCAGCTCTTCTTCGACGAGCGCTCGCTCGACGGCGACGTGGTGAAGGACTTCGGCGGGGTCAAGGTCGTCACCGACCGCATGAGCGCTCCGTACCTGGGTGGCGCCACCGTCGACTTCGTGGACACGATCGAGAAGCAGGGCTTCACGATCGACAACCCGAACGCGACGGGCTCCTGCGCCTGCGGCGACTCCTTCAGCTGAGCCGGCCACCCGCTGACGCGCGAGGCGACGGTCCCCTCCGACGAGGGGACCGTCGCCTCCGTGCGTACCGGGACCCGCTTCGGGGCTAGCCGGCCTGCGGCCGCAGCGCGCCCGGCTTCGTCCTCGGGACCGGCGTGCCGTCGGTACCGGTCACCTCGCGGGTGCCGAGCGGCGCGTCCAGCCGTACCGTCCTCACGTACTGCTGGGCCATGGCGACGCACACCTGGTCCGGGCGGTCCCGCCCGGTCACGGTCAGTGTCACCCGGCCCGCGCTCTCCTTCGCCGACGCCGAGTAGGCGGTGCACACCCCGCCCGAGAAGCTCACCGTCAGCTCACGGCCGTCCACCGTGTAGCCGTCGGCCCGCACGTCGTGCGTGCGGGGCGCCGAGGAAGGCCGGGGGGACGGCGACGCCGGCGCCGACGGCCGTGCCGACGACGGTGACTTCACGAACGCGGGGTCCACCGCCGGGTACGTGACCGTGAAGGTGTCCCGTTCCGCCGGTCCCCGCACCTCGAACAGCCAGGACGGGACCAGGGCCTGCCGCCCGGCGACGGAGTGCGCGGCCAGTCCGAAGACGGCCTTGCGCACGGGGAGCGCGTCGGATTTCCCCGCCGAGCCGGAACCCGAGCCGGAACCCGAGCACGGCTGCTCCAGCCGGTCCTTCAGCGGGACGGGGGTGGCGCAGCCGCCGATGCCCATCCGGTGGCCGCCGCCCGTGTGCGCCGCGTTCATCAGCGCCAGCGTCCGGCGCGCGTCCAGCACGGGGTACGTGTCGCCCTCGGCCGGTGTCGCCAGCATCCCGTGGCCGCCGACCAGCTCGCCCCGCTCGTCCACGATCAACCCGGTCGTCCAGCCGTACGAGGGCAGCCCGCCGACCACCGGATCGGCGTCGACCACCCGGCGGGCGCCCATGATCCGGCTCGCGTCGATCTTCGCGTCGTCCTGGCCCAGCGCCTTCAGCACGGGCGCCGCCGTCCGCCGCGCCGCCGCCGCGCTCACCGGATCGCCGGCCGGGTCCGCCGGGTCCTGCGTGCAGACGGTGACCTTCCGGCAGTTGTCGGTGCCGGGCGCCCAGCGGCTGTAGGTCCAGCTCCCCGCCGCGTCCCGGCTCACCCGGAGCGTCGGCCCGGAGCCGTCCGCGCCCCCGACCCGCCAGCCGCCGCCGTCGGCCACCGGCGCGCCGTCCATGCCGAGGGCCGCGGCCAGCCGGGCCACCCGGTCCTTGCCGACCTCACCCCGGGGGGCGTACACGGGCGCCGAGCCTGGACCGTCGGGCAGCTTCCCGGCGGCCACGTAGGTCACGCCGTACGGGTCCGGCTCACCGGGCGCGATCTCGCCGCCCGTGCCGCCGCCCGCCGAGCCGTCCAGGACCAGCGGCGGGGGAGTGGCACCGGACGCACCGGCGTCCGCCCGCCCGTCCGCGGCGTGCCCCGTGGCGAGGTAGGCACCCCCACCCCCGACCACCAGCACGGCAGCCGCCACGGAAAGGACGACGGCGCGCGAGCGACGCCGCGAGGACGCCCCACGCCCCGCGCCACCGTCCCCGCCACCTCCTGGCACCGGGGAGACCCCGCTGACGTCCGGGACGTCAGCGACTCCGGGAGCGGAGGGAGCGGAGGGAGCGCCGGGAGCGGAGGGAGCGGAGGGAGCGCCGGGAGCCTCGGGTGCTGCCGCGTGAGCCGCGGATACCTCGGGCGTCGCGTGAGGCTCGGAGGCCGCGGACGCCTCGCCGGGCCCGGCAGTCCCGGCAGCCTCGTGCGCCTCTACGGCCTCTGCGGCCGCACTGTCCTCAGGAGTCTCGGGATCCGCGTGAGCTTCGGAGGCCGCGGAACTCTCAGCCCCGGCAGCCCCGGCAGCCTCCGCGGCCCGGGCGGCCGCACCGGCCCCAGATGTCTCGGGGGAGGCTTCCGACGCCTCGGGAGTCCCGGCGGACGCTTCCGGGGGCTCGGGGGCGTCGGAGGCCCCGGAGACCTTGTCGTTCTCAGGAATCTCGGGTCGCTCGCTGCTCACCGCATCGCTCCTCGCCGGCTCGTGTCCCATGTCCCCGCCCGGGGGACGGCGATGGGACGCGTACGAGGAGCGCGCGGTTCCCTGCCCGGTGGTTCCGGCTCAGTCGCCGTAGTCCGACATGGCGTCCAGCAGCCGCGCCGACCGCACCGGTACGTCCACCCCGTGGATCAGCGACGGCGGCACCGGACGGGAGTCGCCGTGCGCGGGGGCCGCCCAGTGCGGAGCCATCCGGGCGCAGTCGCCGCGCAGCGTGGCGAGGCCGCCCTCGAGATCGGCCGGGGCGGTCGAGTTGACCTTGAGGTTCGTCATGCCGGAACCGTAGGCACGCGAGGCGTCGCGAAGAAAGGGCTACTATCGGGTAGTTTTGTCAGCTTCAGCGGCCCGCCCGAGCGGGGTAGCGTGAACTGTCAATCCAGCCTCCCGCAGGAGAATGCCCGTCGTGCGCATCGCAGTCACCGGCTCCATCGCCACCGACCACCTCATGACCTTCCCCGGCCGATTCGCCGACCAGTTCGTCGCGGACCAGCTGCACACGGTCTCGCTCTCCTTCCTGGTCGACAACCTGGACGTGCGCCGGGGCGGCGTCGGCGCGAACATCGCCTTCGGCATGGGCCAGCTGGGCACCGCGCCGATCCTGGTCGGGGCCGCCGGCTTCGACTTCGACCAGTACCGGGCCTGGCTCGACCGGCACGGCGTGGACACCGACTCGGTGCGCATCTCCGAGACCCTGCACACCGCCCGCTTCGTGTGCACCACCGACGCCGACCACAACCAGATCGGCTCGTTCTACACCGGCGCCATGAGCGAGGCCCGCCTCATCGAGCTGAAGACGGTCGCCGACCGCGTCGGCGGCCTCGACCTGGTCCTGATCGGCGCCGACGACCCCGAGGCGATGCTCCGCCACACGGAGGAGTGCCGGTCGCGCGAGATCCCCTTCGCCGCCGACTTCTCCCAGCAGATCGCCCGCATGGAGGGCGAGGAGATCCGGATACTGCTGGACGGGGCGACCTACCTCTTCTCCAACGCGTACGAGAAGGGGCTCATCGAGTCCAAGACCGGCTGGAGCGACGCCGAGATCCTCTCCCGGGTCGGTCACCGCGTCACCACCCTCGGCTCGCGCGGCGTGCGGATCGAGCGGGTCGGCGAGGACCCGATCGAGGTCGGCTGCCCGGAGGAGGACCGCAAGGCCGACCCCACGGGCGTCGGCGACGCCTTCCGCGCCGGCTTCCTGTCCGGCCTGGCCTGGGGCGTGTCCCTGGAGCGCGCCGCGCAGGTCGGCTGCATGCTGGCGACGCTCGTCATCGAGACGGTCGGCACCCAGGAGTACCAGCTACGGCGCGGCCACTTCATGGAGCGCTTCACCAAGGCGTACGGCGACGAGGCCGCCGAAGAGGTCCGGGGTCATCTCGTCTGATCTGCCAGCCGCGGTGGCGTGGGGAGACCGGTCGCGCACTTCCCCACGCCGTCCCCGGGTGAGTCAGCCGATCCGGCGGACGACATAAGCCGTCCCCCGCTCCGCCGGCTCCTCGCCCACGTACTCCTGGCCCCGCATCTCGCACCACGCCGGGATGTCCAGCCGGGCGGCCTCGTCGTCCGACAGCACCCGGACCGTGCCGCCCACCGGGACGTCGCCGATCACCTTGGCCAGCTCGATGACCGGGATCGGGCACCGCTTGCCGAGGGAGTCGACGACCAGCTCCTCCGTCTCCGCTGCCGGTGCGGCGGCCGGCGCCGGAGCCGGTGCGCCCAGCTTCTCCCGTACGCCCGCCACCACTCCGGGCAGCACGTCCAGGAACCGCTCGACGTCCTCCGCGGCCGTCCCGGGCGGCAGCGACACCCGTACGTTCCCCTCGCTCAGCACCCCCATCGCCCGCAGCACATGGCTGGGAGTCAGGGTGCTGCTCGTGCAGGACGACCCGGAGGAGACGGAGAAGCCCTCCCGGTCCAGCTCGTGCAGCAGGGCCTCGCCGTCGACGTAGAGACAGGAGAAGGTGACGATCCCCGGCAGCCGCCGCCGAGGGTCCCCGACCACCTCCACGTCCGCCACCAGCTCCGGCACCCGCGCCCGGATCCGCTCCGTCAGCTCCCGCAGCCGTTCCGCCTCCTGGGCGGCCTCGGCCCGTACCGCCCGCAGCGAGGCAGCGGCCGCGACGATCGCCGGGAGGTTCTCGAATCCGGGCGCCCGGCCCGACTCCCGCTCGTCCACGGGCCCTTGCGCGGCGAACCGCACGCCCTTGCGCACCACGAGCAGTCCCACCCCCGAGGGGCCGCCCCACTTGTGCGCGCTCGCGGCCAGCAGCGACCAGTCGCCCTCCACCGGGCCCCAGCCCAGCGACTGCGCGGCGTCCACCAGCAACGGCACCCCGGCGGCCCGGCACACGCCGGCCACCTCGGCGACCGGTTGCACGGTCCCCACCTCGTGGTTGGCCGACTGCAGACAGGCCAGCGCGGTGTCCTCCCGCAGCGCGTCCGCGAAGGCCGACGGGTCCACGGCTCCGGCCCGGTCGACGGCCACCGTGGTCACCGCACCGCCCCCGGCCTCGAACGACTCAGCCGAATGGAGTACCGAGGAGTGTTCGACGGCTGACACGATCAGGTGGCGCCCCGTCCGCCGCCGCCCGGCCAGGGCTCCGGCGATCCCGGTGTGCAGGGCCCGGGTCCCGGAGGAGGTGAACACCACCTCGTCGGCCCGGCACCCCACGGCCTCGGCCACCGTCTCCCGCGAGGCGTCCAGCAGCATCCGGGCCCTGCGGCCCTCCCGGTAGAGCCGCGCGGGATCCGCCCATCCCTCGTCCAGGGCGGCCAACAGCGCTTGGCGGGCCACGGGATGGAGGGGAGCGGCGGATGCGGCGTCGAAGTAGGGCACAGGGCAACGTTAAGACTTCGGCGGGACCGGTCCACCGGGGGGCGCGAAGAACGGCGCGACCAGCCACGACGCCTCCCGCGCCCGCTCGTCAAACCGCGACAACCCGAGCTATTAGGCGCTCAATCCCACCCTTAAGGAGGGACCGGCGGCGCGTATGGCACCCTCCCCGCGAACCCTCGAAGAGCGTCGGCTAGGGTTTGGTCCGCATAAACATCCAAACCCCTGCCCGACGCAGGGCGGCGACCGACCAGCGAGAAGGCCGCAGCCGACCGCGCGGGCGAGACTCTCGGGAAGGCGCTACGTGAGTCCCAACGGCTCCGACCGCTCGCCGCGGCGCCCGATGCGGCGGAAGCTGCTGCAGGCAATGACCGCGGGCCTGGTCTTGGCGACAGCCACCGGTTGCTCGTACAACTGGGAAGACTTCCCCCGCCTTGGTATGCCCACCCCGACCACGGAAGAGGCTCCGCGGATCCTCTCCCTGTGGCAGGGTTCCTGGGCGGCTGCGCTCGCCGTCGGCGTGCTGGTGTGGGGCCTGATCCTGTGGAGTGCTTTCTTCCACCGGCGCAGCCGCACCAAGGTCGAGGTACCTCCGCAGACCCGGTACAACATGCCGATCGAGGCCCTGTACACGGTGGTCCCGATCATCATCATCTCGGTGCTCTTCTACTTCACCGCCCGGGATGAGTCGAAGCTCCTGGACCTCTCCAAGAAGCCGGACGTCACGGTCAACGTGGTCGGCTTCCAGTGGAGCTGGGGCTTCAACTACATCGCGGACGTCCCCGGTTCCACGGGCAACGCCAAGACCGACAAGAACCTGGCCGCGATTCCGGACCGGTTCAAGACGGACTTCCCGGCCAACGCCGGCGGCGTCTACGACGTCGGTACGCCCGGCACCCGGAACCCGCAGACCGGCAACCCCGGTCCGACGCTCTGGCTCCCCGAGGGCAAGACCGTCCGCTTCGTGCTGACCTCGCGTGACGTCATCCACTCCTTCTGGGTGGTTCCCTTCCTGATGAAGCAGGACGTCATCCCGGGCCACACCAACGCCTTCCAGGTGACCCCGAACCACCAGGGCACCTTCCTCGGCAAGTGTGCGGAGCTCTGCGGTGTCGACCACTCCCGGATGCTGTTCAACGTGAAGGTCGTCTCCCCCGACCGTTACGAGCAGCACCTCAAGGACCTCGCCAAGAAGGGGCAGACCGGTTACATTCCCGCCGGCATCGCGCAGACGCCGCACGAGAAGAACCGGGAGACGAACAACCTGTGAGCATCCTCAACGAACCCCAGGGTGCCGCGGCAGCTGAAGACTCGTACGAGAACGAGCTGCCGGTCAGGCGCAAGCAGCCCGGCAACGTCGTGGTGAAGTGGCTGACGACCACCGACCACAAGACGATCGGAACGCTGTACCTCGTCACGTCGTTCGCGTTCTTCCTGATCGGCGGCGTGATGGCGCTGCTGATGCGTGCCGAGCTGGCCCGTCCGGGCCTGCAGGTCATGTCGAACGAGCAGTTCAACCAGGCGTTCACGATGCACGGCACGATCATGCTGCTGATGTTCGCGACGCCGCTGTTCGCCGGTTTCACGAACTGGATCATGCCGCTGCAGATCGGCGCGCCCGACGTGGCGTTCCCGCGGCTGAACATGTTCGCCTACTGGCTGTACCTGTTCGGCTCGACCATCGCGGTGGGTGGCTTCCTCACCCCGCAGGGCGCGGCCGACTTCGGCTGGTTCGCCTACTCGCCGCTCTCCGACGCGGTCCGCTCGCCGGGCATCGGCGCCGACATGTGGATCATGGGTCTGGCCTTCTCCGGCTTCGGCACCATCCTCGGCGCGGTCAACTTCATCACCACGATCATCTGCATGCGCGCACCGGGCATGACGATGTTCCGCATGCCGATCTTCGTGTGGAACGTTCTGCTGACCGCGGTCCTGGTCCTGCTGGCCTTCCCGGTCCTGGCCGCCGCGCTGTTCGCCCTGGAGGCGGACCGTAAATTCGGCGCCCATGTGTTCGACGCGGCCAACGGCGGCGCACTGTTGTGGCAACACCTCTTCTGGTTCTTCGGCCATCCAGAGGTGTACATCATCGCCCTGCCGTTCTTCGGCATCATCTCCGAGGTCATCCCGGTCTTCTCCCGCAAGCCGATGTTCGGCTACATGGGCCTGATCGCCGCGACCATCTCGATCGCCGGCCTGTCCGTGACGGTGTGGGCGCACCACATGTACGTCACCGGCGGCGTGCTGCTGCCGTTCTTCTCCTTCATGACGTTCCTCATCGCCGTACCCACCGGCGTGAAGTTCTTCAACTGGATCGGCACCATGTGGAAGGGCTCGCTGTCCTTCGAGACACCGATGCTCTGGGCGGTCGGCTTCCTGATCACCTTCACCTTCGGTGGCCTGACCGGTGTCATCCTGGCCTCGCCGCCGATGGACTTCCACGTCTCCGACTCGTACTTCGTGGTGGCGCACTTCCACTACGTCGTCTTCGGCACGGTCGTGTTCGCGATGTTCTCCGGCTTCCACTTCTGGTGGCCGAAGATGACCGGCAAGATGCTGGACGAGCGTCTCGGCAAGATCACCTTCTGGACGCTGTTCGTCGGCTTCCACGGCACCTTCCTGGTCCAGCACTGGCTGGGTGTGGAGGGCATGCCGCGCCGTTACGCCGACTACCTGGCGGCCGACGGCTTCACCGCCCTGAACACGGTCTCGACGATCAGCTCGTTCCTGCTCGGCCTGTCGATCCTGCCGTTCCTCTACAACGTGTGGAAGACGGCCAAGTACGGCAAGCCGGTCGGCGTGGACGACCCGTGGGGCTACGGCCGTTCGCTGGAGTGGGCGACCTCCTGCCCGCCGCCGCGGCACAACTTCCTCACCCTGCCGCGGATCCGCAGCGAATCCCCGGCGTTCGACCTGCACCACCCTGAGATCGCCGCCCTGGAGCAGCTGGAGCACGCCGGTCACGGCAGCGCCATCTCGGGCAGCAAGGAGGCCGACAAGTGAAGATCCAGGGCCGGATGTTCATCTGGCTGAGCTTCTTCCTCCTGGTCATGGCCGTCGTGTACGGCGTGTGGTCGAAGGAGCCGGCCGGTACCACGGCGCTCTTCCTGGCCTTCGGCCTGAGCATCATGGTCGGCTTCTACCTGGGCTTCACCGCCCGTCGGGTCGACGCCGGTGCCCAGGACGACAAGGAGGCCGACGTCGCGGACGACGCGGGCGAGCTGGGCTTCTTCAGCCCGCACAGCTGGCAGCCGCTCGCCCTCGGTGTCGGCGGTGCGATCGCCTTCCTCGGTGTCGCGGTCGGCTGGTGGCTGATCTACTTCGCCGCCCCGATCATCGTGATCGGCCTGTTCGGCTGGGTGTTCGAGTACTACCACGGTGAGAACCGCACCCAGTAGCAGCGCAGCGAACGAAGCGGGAGCCCGGACCCTCCGTCAGGAGAGTCCGGGCTCCCGCCTTTGCCGCAGTGTCCGTCCCCCGAAGGGATTACGTGCCGCGCCGGTAAGCTCTCCGTCTCATAACGTGATCGTATGAATCACTCTCCGCGGACCCGTTCCGTCGTCGGCTGCGCCTTGCTGGTGACCGTCCTCGGCGTGGGCGTCACCGCCTGCGGTTCGGACGGCAACCCCCTGTCGGCCAGGCCGTACGACGCAGCGGACCAGATCTCCTTCAACGGCCCCACCGAAGCGGGTGAGCGGGTCGACCCCGACAAGCCCCTGGAGATCACCGCCAACGGCGACGACGGCCGGATCACCGATGTCACCGCCCAGGACTCCACAGGGCGCTTCGTGGCGGGCGAACTGGCCGCCGACGGCAGCCGCTGGCACAGCACCTCCCCGCTGGCCGCCAACGCCCACTACACGGTCGCGGTGAGCACGGAGGACGACGACGGCGCCCCCGGCCGCAAGGTCCTCAGCTTCGACACCAGCCAGCCGACCAGCAAGAAGCGGCTCACCGTCACCTTCGGCCAGAAACCGGGCCAGTACGGCGTCGGACAGCCCATCACCGCCCAGCTCGACCAGGGCATCAAGGACAAGGGCCAGCGGGCCGTGGTGGAGCGCGCCCTCCGGGTGGATTCCGTACCGGCCGTGCAGGGCTCCTGGTACTGGGTGAGCGACAAGGAACTCCACTACCGCCCCAAGGACTACTGGCCCACGCACGCCACGATCCAGGTGCACAGCAACCTGGACGGGGTGCGCATCAGCGACCGGCTGTGGGGCGGCAAGGCCAAGTCCGTGAAGATCACCACCGGGGACCGGATCGAGGCCGTCACGGACGCCTCGACCCACCAGCTGACGTTCTACGAGAACGGCAAGGCGGTCGAACAGGTCCCCGTCACCACCGGCAAGCCCGGCTTCGAGACCCGCAACGGTGTCAAGGTGGTCCTGGAGAAGCAGTACTTCGTACGGATGCGCGGTACCACCGTCGGCATCGCCGAGGGCAGTTCCGACTCCTACGACCTCCCGGTGTACTACGCCACCCGGGTCACCTGGTCGGGCGAGTACGTGCACGCCGCCCCCTGGTCCGTCGGCTCCCAGGGCTACGCCAACGTGAGCCACGGCTGCACCGGCATGAGCACGTCCAACGCCGAGTGGTTCTTCGACCACATCCACGAGGGCGACATCGTCAGGGTCGTCAACTCCGAGGGCGACCCGATGGAGCCCTTCGGCAACGGCTTCGGCGACTGGAACCTCGACTGGAACAAGTGGCGCGCCGGCAGCGCGCTCGGCAACGGCGCCCAGGACGGCCCGGCGCCCCAGGACGCCCTCCGCCTGCAGCCCACGGCGGTGTGAACGCCGCACGACGCGCGAGGACGCGCGACGGGGCCCTGCCGGGCCTCCGCCGCGCGTCCTCGCGCGTCACGGCCTCTCCTAGGCGCTCAGCAGCCTCTTGCGGCGCAGCTGGGCGGCCAGCGCGGAGGCGAACTCCACCGGGTCCACCGGCAGGGTCACCGCGGCGTCGGCCCGGCTCCAGGTGGCCAGCCACGCGTCCTGGGGGCGGCCCATGAGCAGCAGCACCGGCGGGCAGTTGAACACCTCGTCCTTGATCTGCCGGCACACCCCCATGCCCCCCATCGGCACGGCCTCGCCGTCGAGCACGCAGACGTCGATGCCGCCCTTGTCGAGCTCGCGCAGCACCGCCTCGGGCGTCGCGCACTCGAGGAACTCGACCTGGGGGACATCCGGGGCGGGCCGGCGGCCGGCGGCCAGCCGCACCTGCTCCCGGGTGTTGGAGTCGTCGCTGTACACCAGCACCGTGGCAGTCGGCTGCATGCTTCCTCCGAGACGTCGGCGTCGTACGGGCAGGGCCGTTCGGGCCGGATGTTACTCCCCTGAACACCACGTCAACACCGGTTCGGCGGGGAGCAACACTCCGAACGGCACCCCCCGGAGTGAGGGCGGGATAAGCGACCGACATAATGTCGGTCGTGGCGACAGCAACGACAGTAGAAACCGGGCACGCGCACCCGTCGGTCAACCGGCCGAACCTCACCAGCGTCGGAACCATCATCTGGCTGAGTTCCGAGCTGATGTTCTTCGCGGCCCTCTTCGCGATGTACTTCACCCTCCGGTCGGTGACCGGACCGGCGTACTGGGCGGAGCAGGCGCACGCGCTCAATGTGCCCTTCTCCGCGACCAACACCACGATCCTGGTGCTCTCCTCGCTCACCTGTCAGCTCGGCGTGTTCGCCGCCGAGCGCGGGGACGTGAAGAAGCTCCGTGGCTGGTTCATCCTCACCTTCATCATGGGTGCCATCTTCATCGGCGGTCAGATCTACGAGTACACGGAGCTGGTGAAGAAGGACGGGATCTCCCTGTCCTCCGGCCCGTACGGCTCGGTGTTCTACCTGACCACCGGTTTCCACGGCCTGCACGTGACGGGCGGTCTCATCGCCTTCCTGCTGGTCCTCGGCCGCACCTACGCGGCGAAGAGGTTCACCCACGAGCAGGCGACGGCGGCCATCGTCGTGTCCTACTACTGGCACTTCGTCGATGTGGTCTGGATCGGCCTTTTCGCCACGATCTACCTGATCAAGTAGCCGGGACCGCTCCCGCACATCCAGAAGCATCGACGCAGAAGATCCTGACACCGGGGTAATCCGTGAAAAAGCTCTCCGCACGACGACGCCATCCGCTGGCGGCGGTCGTCGTCCTACTCCTCGCGCTGGCGGCCACTGGGGGGCTGTACGCCGCGTTCGCGCCCGCGAGCAAGGCACAGGCCGATGAATCCTCCCAGTCCCTGACCATCAAGGAGGGCAAGAAGCTCTACGAGGTCGGTTGCGCCAGCTGCCACGGCACCGGTGGCCAGGGCACCTCCGACGGCCCCAGCCTGGTCGGCGTGGGCGCCGCGGCGGTCGACTTCCAGGTCGGCACGGGCCGCATGCCCGCCGCCACCTCGCAGGGCCCGCAGGTCGTAAAGAAGAAGAACATCTACACCCAGGCCGAGATCGACCAGCTCGCGGCGTACATCGCCTCGCTGGGTGCCGGCCCCGCGGTGCCGACGAAGGAGCAGTACGGCCCGGAAGGCGCGGACATCGCCAAGGGTGGCGAGCTGTTCCGCACCAACTGCGCGCAGTGCCACAACTTCACCGGCAAGGGTGGTGCTCTCACCAAGGGCAAGTTCGCGCCGACGCTGGAAGGCGTCGACCCGAAGCACATCTACGAGGCCATGCAGACGGGCCCGCAGAACATGCCGTCCTTCCCCGACACCACGCTGACGGAGAAGAACAAGAAGGACATCATCGCGTACCTGCACGCGGTGGACAGCGACCAGACGACCAACCCCGGCGGTATGGAGCTGGGTGGCATCGGGCCGGTCAGTGAAGGTCTGTTCGCCTGGATCTTCGGTCTCGGCGCGCTGATCGTGGTCGCCGTCTGGGTCGCCGCTCGGACCGCAAAGGCCAAGAAGTCATGAGTAGCCAAGACATTCCAGAAGAGAACCTGCCCGCTGAGCAGGGCCACGCGCACGGCGCCGTGAGCGTCGCGGACGAGGAGAACCCGTTCGCGGACCCGGGGCTGCCGCCCCACGAGCACCGGATCCAGGACATCGACGAGCGTGCCGCCAAGCGGTCCGAGCGCGTCGTCGCCCTGCTGTTCACGGTGTCGATGCTGGCCACGGTCGGCTTCATCGTCTCGTACGTGTCCATCCCGCACGACAAGTCGATCTTCGTCTTCCCGATCGGGCACGTCAGCGCGCTGAACTTCGCGCTCGGCCTGACCCTCGGTGTGGCGCTGTTCTGCATCGGCGCGGGCGCGGTCCACTGGGCCCGCACCCTGATGTCCGACGTGGAGGTCGCCGCCGAGCGTCACCCGATCGAGGCCTCGCCCGAGGTCCGCGCGCAGGTGCACGCCGACTTCCGTGAGGGCGCGAAGGAGTCGGCCCTCGGCCGCCGCAAGCTGATCCGCAACACGATGCTCGGCGCGCTCACCCTGGTGCCGCTCTCCGGCGTCATGCTGCTGCGCGACCTCGGCCCGCTGCCCGGGACCTCCCTGCGCCACACCCTGTGGGCCAAGGGCAAGCTGCTGGTCAACATGAACACGAACCAGCCGCTGCGTCCCGAGGACGTCGCCGTCGGTTCGCTGACCTTCGCCAAGCCCGAGGGACTGGAAGAGGCCCAGGAGGACTTCCAGAACGAGATCGCCAAGGCCGCCCTGATGATCATCCGGATCCAGCCGGACAACATCAAGGACAAGCGCGAGCTGGCATGGTCGCACGAGGGCATCGTCGCGTTCTCGAAGATCTGCACCCACGTCGGCTGCCCGATCTCCCTGTACGAGCAGCAGACGCACCACGTGCTGTGCCCGTGCCACCAGTCCACCTTCGACCTCTCCGACGGTGCCCGAGTGATCTTCGGCCCCGCCGGTCACGCCCTGCCGCAGCTCCGCATCGGCGTGAACGACGAGGGTTACCTCCAGGCGCTCGGCGACTTCGAGGAGCCCGTCGGTCCTGCATTCTGGGAGCGCGGATGAGCACCAACGAGAACAACGAGCGACGCGGCAAGGCGCCGGCCGGCGAGCGAGTCGCCGACTGGGCCGACGGCCGGCTGGGGATCTACTCCCTGGCGAAGTCGAACATGCGGAAGATCTTCCCCGACCACTGGTCGTTCATGCTGGGCGAAGTCTGCATGTACAGCTTCCTCATCATCATCCTGACCGGTGTCTATCTGACGCTGTTCTTCCACCCGTCGATGAACGAGGTGGAGTACCACGGCAGCTACGTCCCGCTCCAGGGACAGCTGATGTCCGAGGCGTTCAACTCGACCCTGCACATCTCCTTCGACGTGCGCGGTGGTCTGCTCATCCGGCAGATCCACCACTGGGCCGCGCTGATCTTCCTCGCCGGCATGTTCGTGCACATGATGCGCGTGTTCTTCACCGGCGCGTTCCGCAAGCCGCGTGAGATCAACTGGCTGTTCGGCTTCCTGCTGTTCGTCCTGGGCATGTTCACCGGCTTCACCGGTTACTCGCTCCCGGACGACCTGCTCTCCGGCACCGGTGTCCGCTTCACCGAGGGCGCCATCCTGTCGATGCCGATCGTCGGCACGTACATCTCGTTCTTCCTCTTCGGCGGTCAGTTCCCCGGTCACGACTTCGTCGCCCGGTTCTACTCGATCCACATCCTGCTGCTGCCGGGCATCATGCTCGGCCTGATGGTGGGCCACCTGATCCTGGTCTTCTACCACAAGCACACGCAGTTCGCGGGTCCCGGAAAGACCGAGAAGAACGTCGTCGGCATGCCGCTGCTGCCGGTGTACATGGCCAAGGCGGGCGGCTTCTTCTTCCTGGTCTTCGGTGTGATCGCGGCGATCGCCGCGGTGACCCAGATCAACCCGATCTGGGCCATGGGCCCGTACCGGCCCGACCAGGTGTCCACCGGCGCCCAGCCCGACTGGTACATGGGCTTCGCCGAGGGTCTGGTCCGCTACATGCCGGGCTGGGAGATCAACTTCTGGGGTCACACGCTCGTCCTGGGCGTGTTCATCCCGCTGGTGCTCTTCGGCCTCGTCCTGGCGGTCATCGCGCTGTACCCGTTCCTGGAGTCCTGGGTCACCGGCGACAAGCGCGAGCACCACATCCTGGACCGCCCGCGCAACGCCCCGACCCGTACCGCGTTCGGTGCCGCCTGGGTGACCGTGTACATGGTCGGCCTGGTCGGTGGTGGCAACGACCTGTTCGCCACCCACTTCCACCTGTCGATCAACGACGTCACCTGGTTCGTCCGGATCTCCTTCTTCGCCGGACCGGTCATCGCGTTCATCGTCACCAAGCGGATCTGCCTGGGCCTGCAGCGCCGCGACCGCGACAAGGTGCTGCACGGTCGCGAGACCGGCATCATCAAGCGCCTGCCGCACGGTGAGTTCATCGAGGTGCACGAGTCGCTCAGCCAGGAGCAGCTGCACACCCTCACGGCTCACCACCAGTACGAGCCGGCCCAGATCGGCGAGACGGTCGACGAGAACGGTGTCGAGCGCAAGGTGACGTCCGCCGAGAAGCTGCGCGCCAAGCTCAGCCACTCCTACTACGGAGGGGACAACCAGATCCCGAAGCCCACCGTCGAGGAGTACAAGGAGATCACGAGCGGCCACGGCCACCACTGATCCCACAGTCGCCACGCCACGCTGAAGGGCCCCGTCCGGGTTACGGACGGGGCCCTTCGCCCTGCCGGGGGCTGGATAGGGTGGCACCACACTCTCCTTTCACGACACTCCTCTTTCACGACACCAGGAGCGGCATATGAACGCTGTGACCCCCGCTGGAGGCGACACCGCGGCGGGCCGCTCCTGGCCCGTCCTGCTGAACGGCCTGCTGGACGGCCACGACCTCTCCGCCGACGACACCGCCTGGGCCATGGACCTGATCATGCGCGGGGAGGCGACGGACGCCCAGATCGCGGGGTTCATGGTGGCCCTGCGGGCCAAGGGCGAGACGGTGCAGGAGATCACCGGCCTCGTGCGGACCATGTACGAGCACGCCAACGTCATCGAGGTGCCGGGACCCGCCGTCGACATCGTCGGGACCGGCGGTGACGGCGCCAAGACGGTGAACATCTCCACGATGTCGTCCATCGTCGTCGCCGGCACCGGAACCCGGGTGGTCAAGCACGGCAACCGTGCCGCGTCCTCCGCCTCCGGCTCCTCCGACGTGCTGGAGAAGCTCGGGATCAACCTGAACCTCACCCCGAAGCGGGTCGCCGAGGTGGCCGACGAGGCCGGCATCACCATCTGCTTCGCGGTGAGGTTCCACCCGTCGCTGCGTCATGTCGCGGCGGCCCGCGGCCAGTTGGGCATCCGGACCACGTTCAACGTGCTCGGCCCGCTGACCAACCCGGCCAAGGTGCGTGCCCAGGCGGTCGGGGTCGCCGACCCGCGCATGGCGCCGATCGTGGCCGGGGTGCTCGCCGAGCGAGGCAACTCCTCGCTGGTGTTCCGGGGCGACGACGGCCTGGACGAGCTGACGACCACGTCCACCTCCCGGGTGTGGGTGGTCCGGGACGGCAAGGTCGCCGAGGAGCGCTTCGACCCCCGGGACGTGGGCATCGACCTCGTCCCCGTGGAAGCGCTGCGCGGCGCCGACGCGACGTACAACGCGGAGGTCGCCCGGCGCCTGCTGGACGGCGAGCCGGGCCCCGTCCGGGACGCCGTGCTGCTGAACTCGGCGGCGGCCCTGGTCGCCCTCACGCCCGGCGACGCACCCCTGGCGGACCAGCTGCGCGCCGGCATGGCGAAGGCCGCCGAGTCCCTCGACTCCGGCGCGGCCAAGCGGGCGCTGGAGCGGTGGGTGGCCGCCAGCAACGCCTAGAGGCCACGGTCGGCGTTCCGCGATCCGGACTCGGGTTGCGGGGCGCCGATCACTTCGCGTACGTTCCCGTACCAGGTCATGAGTGACAGTCATGAGGCCCCGGCCGACTGTCCGGCAACCCTCCGTCCGTGGCGGGGTGCCCCGGGTGAGGACCAGGTCGTGGGCAGCGAGGTCCGCGGCAAGCGCGGACCCCTCGAAAACCAGGGGTCCTGGTCGTCGAGGAGCCTTCCGTGAGCAAGCGAATGCGATAGGGCCGCCGAGCCCCGCCTCCGCACACCCTTCTTCTTTCCTTCCGTACGCGAGCGCCGTACGTCCTCACGGGAGTCACCCATGTCTGTCCTCACCGCTGCCGTCGACCAGTCCGTTTGTGCCCCGCTGCCCGTTCTGGGCCGGGATGTCACCGTCCCGCTCGTCACCGGTGGCGAGGTCACCTACGCGGCGCTCGACTACGCCGCCAGCGCCCCCGCCCTCCAGCGCGTCTGGGACGACGTGGCGGCCTACGCCCCGTACTACGGCAGCGTCCACCGCGGGGCCGGCTACCTCTCGCAGCTCTCCACCGACCTGTTCGAGAACGCCCGCCGCACGGTCGCCGAGTTCCTCGGCTGCCGGCCGGCCGACCAGGTGGTCTTCACCCGCTCGACCACGGACTCGCTGAACCTGCTCGCCCGCGCCCTCCCGGCCGGCTGCCAGGTCTTCGTCTTCGAGACCGAGCACCACGCCTCCCTGCTGCCCTGGCGCGACGCCGAGGTCACCTTCCTCGACGCCCCGCGCACCCCGCGCCAGGCCGTCGAGACCCTGGAGCGGGCCCTGGCCGACCGCGCCCCGCACGGCCCGGCGCTGGTCTGCGTCACCGGCGCCTCCAACGTGACGGGCGAGCTGTGGCCGGTGCGTGAGCTGGCCGCCGCGGCCCACGCGCACGGCGCCCGGATCGTGCTGGACGCCGCCCAGCTCGCGCCGCACCACCCCGTGTCGGTGCGGGAGCTGGACGTGGACTGGGTCGCCTTCTCCGGCCACAAGCTCTACGCCCCGTTCGGCTCGGGCGTGCTGGCCGGCCGCGCCGACTGGCTGACCGCGGCCGACCCCTACCTCGCGGGCGGCGGCGCCAGCCGCAAGGTCACCCGGCGCGAGGACGGGGGAGTGGCCGTGGAGTGGCACGAGAGCGCCGCCCGGCACGAGGCCGGCTCGCCGAACGTCATCGGCGCCTACTCCATCGCCTCCGCCTGCAAGGCGCTCACCGAGGCCGGCTTCGACACCCTGGTCGCCCGCGAGCGGCAGCTGATCGACACGGTCCGCGCGGGCCTGGCCGAGGTGCCGGAGGTCAGGATCCTGTCCCTCTTCGGCGACGACGCCCCGCGCGTCGGCGTGATCTCCTTCGTCGTCGAGGGCTGGAACAGCTCCCACTTCGCCGCCGCGCTCTCCGCCGAGTACGGCATCGGCGTCCGTGACGGCCTGTTCTGCGCCCACCCGCTGGTGCGCACCCTGCTGGGCGCCGACCCCGGGACCCAGGGCGAGTGCGGCGCCCCCGAGGCCGCGCCGGGCGAGAAGTCCCTGAACGCCATCCGGGTCAGCTTCGGCGCGGGCACCCCCGACGAGCACGTCGAGCGTTTCGTGCGCGCGGTCCACGAACTGGTCAGGGACGGCGCCAAGTGGCGGTACCGCACCGAGGACGGCCGCTGCGTCCCGGCCGTCTGACGGCTCCGGGACCCGGGGACACGCCGACAGGGGGCAGGGGCGGCCGCGGCCGCCCCTGCCCCCTGTCGTGGCCGTGACGGGCTAGTTGTCCAGCCCGATCGCGAACGCGGCCTCCAGGTCGTGCTGGGAGTAGGTGCGGAACGCGACGTGCGTGTCGGTGCCCTCGACGCCGGGGATCCTGCTGATCCGGCCGGGGATGACCTCGGCGAGGTCCTCGTGCTGCCGTACCCGGACCATGGCGATCAGGTCGTAGGTGCCGGTGACGGAGAAGACCTCGCTGACGCTCTCCAGCGCGGCGATCTGCTCCGCGATCTCGGGGATCCGGTCCACGCTGGTCTTGATCAGGACGATCGCGGTGATCACGACTGGTTCTCTCCCTCAGGTGCCGGAGCCGCTGCGGACTTCACTCTAGTCGCCCCCGCGCCCGCCACCACCGCCGCTCCGGGAGCCCCGCCCCGGCCCCGCTCCCGTCCGTAGCGCAGCCAGGCGTAGCCGAAGCCGAGGCCGAAGCCGACCAGGTGGGCGAGGTAGGCCACCCCGGGGCCCGAGCCGGAGCTGCCCGCCGCGAGCCACTGCAGCGCCGCCCAGAACGGCAGCACCACCCAGGCGGGGAAGCGCATCGGCAGGAAGAACAGGAAGGGGAGGAGACTGGTCACACGGGCGCGGGGGAACAGGTAGAGGAACGCCCCGAGGACCGCCGAGATCGCCCCGGAGGCGCCCACCAGCGACTGCTCGGAGGCGGCGTTGGCGGCCGCGTAGCCCAGCAGGGCGAGGTAGCCGCAGCCGACGTAGAAGAGGGAGAACTCGACCCGGCCCATCCGTTCCTCGGTCATGACCCCGAAGACGAAGAGGAAGAGCATGTTGCCGAGCAGATGCACCCAGCTGCCGTGCACGAACAGCGCGGTGGCCGGGGTGAGCGCCTCCCGGACCGGGCGGTGGAACAGCTCGGCCGGCACCACGCCCCAGTGCCGGAAGTACGCCCGCTGCGCGGCGAGCAGGGCATCCCCGGCGCCG
This sequence comes from Streptomyces sp. WI03-4A, assembly GCF_033792105.1. NCBI lineage: Bacteria > Bacillati > Actinomycetota > Actinomycetes > Kitasatosporales > Streptomycetaceae > Streptomyces > Streptomyces sp. WI03-4A. The sequence goes on along the minus strand of NZ_JARAUO010000040.1, from coordinate 54,713 downwards.
TAGGCCACCGTCAGCCCCGAGGCCGGTCCGAGGACGAAGAGCAGGGAACACAGGACGATGAGGGTGTACGTGGTGGGTGCGGAGGCGCCCCGGACCGCCCTGAGTGTCCTGCCGGCCGCCGTGCCCCACGTGCTGATCATGACTACAGAGCATGACGTAACGGGACGCAGCCTGACAGACCGCCTCGCCGCCGTGGACGGACGGGCGGCGAGGACCCGGCAGGCCGTAGGGTACGAGCCACACGCGTCGAGGAGCGGCGCGGACCGATCCGAGAAGGAAGCGAACAGGCACGATGACGGTTCCCCTGCCGACCGCCACGACGCGATGGCGCTGCACCCTCTGCGGCAATCTGACCCGCTTCGACGTCACCCGCTCGTCGAAGGTCGTCGAGTACGTCCACCTCGACCTCGCGGGCGAGCCGAACGTGGAGGAGCGCGAGGTGGTCAGTGAGACCATCGAGTCGGTCCGCTGCCGCTGGTGCAACGCGGTGGACCAGGTGGAACTCGTGGACAGGCCGGGCGCCGGCTCCTGAGCGGAGCGGGCCCCGTACAGGTATTGGGGTGTGACGGATGGTGGAGACCGCAGGCGGGGGGCCGGGCGACGGCACCGCTGAGGTGCTTGACCGTCCGCTGCCCGACGGCGTGCGCCGGCGGGTCGTGCAGATCGTCTCGGACGGCTTCGGCGGTCTGACGATGGCGGAACTGCCCGCCCAGCTCAGACAGTACGCCCGCTTCACCCCGACCCGGCGGGCGAAGTTCGCCGGGAACGCGATGGCGGCGGCGCTGGAGACCGAGCCGCTGTTCCGGCAGCGGATCGGGGAGAAGTTCAGAGAGGCGCAGCCGGAACTCTCCGGCGCCCTCGACTCCGGCTCCCCGCCCCCGGCCGCGGACCCGCTCGACGTGGCGGCCGCGGCCTACGTACTGCGCCCCGCGGGTTGGGTGAAGCTGGTCACCGCGGCCGGCGAGGAGGCGCAGCGCGCGGACGCCGAGCGGGCCGACGAGGAGAGCCGGGCCGAACTGGAGCGGATGCGCGCGGAGCTGGACCGCTCCCGGGAGCAGACCCGGACCGAGACCGAACGGCTGCGCGCCGAACTGGAGTCGGCGAAGCGGGAGGCGGAGGCGCTGCACCGCAAGCTCCGGGCGGCCCTCAGCGACGTCAAGCGCGGCGAGGCGGCCCTGCGCAGGGTCCGCGGCGAGATCGAGGCCGTGCGGGCCGAGGGGGCCGCGCAGGTGTCGGCCGCGGAGAGCGAGAGCCGGCGGCTCAAGGCACGCCTCGGCGAGTCCGAGGCGGCCCTTGAGGCCACCCGCCGGGCGGTCCGCGAGGGCCGCAGCGTCGAGGACATGCGGGTACGGCTGCTGCTGGACACCCTGCTGGACGCCGCCCAGGGCCTCAGACGTGAACTCGCCCTGCCGCCGGTGTCGGTGCGCCCGGCGGAGACCGTGGACGCGGTCGAGCCGGGGCGGATGACCCCCAAGGACATCGCGGCCCGGGCGCTCTCCGAGAACGACCCCGCCATCCTCGACCAGTTGCTCGCGCTGCCGCAGGCGCATCTGGTGGTCGACGGCTACAACGTCACCAAGACCGGCTATCCGCAGATGCCGCTGGAGAAGCAGCGGCTGCGCCTGCTCGGGCAGCTCTCCGCGCTCGCGGCGCAGACCGGGGCCGAGGTGACGTGCGTCTTCGACGGCGCCGAGCTGGCCGCGCCGGTGCTGCTCGCGCCGCCGCGGGGGGTGCGGGTGCTGTTCTCCAAGCCGGGCGTCACGGCCGACGAGCTGATCCGTCAGCTCGTGCGCGCGGAGCCGCCGGGCCGTCCGGTCATCGTCGCGTCGACGGACCGGGAGGTGGCCGACGGGGTCGCCCGGGCGGGTGCCCGTCCCGTGGCCTCTGCGGTACTTCTGAAGCGACTGTCCTGAACGTGCAACGCGCATATGCAATGCCCGAATTGACCGAACCGTCACGCAACGTAGTGTCAATCGGGCATCACCCCACGTGAGTTAAGTGCAAAGAATGCATTGCGTGACGGGTTTTTTTGCCGCGGGGATTTGAACTGATCACAGCGAGGTCACTAGGGTCTGGCCTCGAACCTCCGAACGGGTGATCACTCACAAGAAGGAGTTCGTCCTCAGTGGCGTCCCACCGTCGACCCAAGCAGCCGAGCCGCACGCGTGTCACCGTGCTGACCACCGCAGCCGCCGCTGCCGTCGTGCTGAGCGCGAACGCCGCCAACGCCGCCCCTAGCGAGAAGCTCGGCAAGGACGAGGTGAAGGCGAAGGTCGACAAGCTCTACGAGCAGGCGGAGCAGGCCACCGAGAAGTACAACGGGGCCAAGGAGAAGCAGCAGAAGCTGCAGAAGGAAATCTCCACGATCCAGGACAACGTGGCCCGCGGTCAGCAGGAGCTGAACAAGCTCCGCGACGGCCTGGGTTCGATGGCCACCGCCCAGTACCGCTCGGGCGGCATCGACCCCTCGGTGCAGCTCTTCCTGTCCTCCAACCCGGACGACTACCTCGACAAGGCGTCCACGCTCGACCAGTTGAGCAGCCAGCAGGTCGAGGCGCTGAAGAAGATCCAGGACAAGCAGCGCGAACTCGCCCAGGAGCGCGCCGAGGCCACCGAGAAGCTCAAGGACCTGGCCTCCACCCGCACCGAGCTGGGCAACAAGAAGAAGGAAGTCCAGGGCAAGCTCGCCGAGGCGCAGAAGCTCCTGAACACCCTGACCGCCAAGGAGAAGGCGGCCCTCGACGCCGAGCAGGCCCGCGCCAACCGCTCCTCCACCGAGCGTGTGGACCTCAAGGACGCCCCGCCCGCCTCCGGGCGCGCCTCGGCCGCGTTCTCGGCGGCCCAGAGCCAGATCGGCAAGCCGTACGTCTACGGCGCCACCGGCCCCTCCTCCTTCGACTGCTCGGGCCTGACGTCCTGGGCCTACGCCCAGGTCGGCGTGTCCATACCGCGCACCTCCGAGGCGCAGGCCAACGCCGGCACCCGGATCTACAACCAGTCCGACCTCAAGGTCGGCGACCTGGTCATCTTCTACGGCGACATGCACCACGTCGGCCTGTACGCGGGCAACGGCCAGGTGCTCCACGCGCCGCACACCGGTGCCGTCGTCCGCTACGAGGCGATGGGCAACATGCCCTTCCAGTTCGGCGTCCGCATCTGACCCCGTGACACCGGCCCGGGAGCGCCCGAACGGGCGAATCCCGTGAACCGGAACTGACTCCACGCCCCGCCGTTGACCTGCGTCACCGGCGGGGCGTCAGTGTGTGTTGACGCCGCGGTCTTTGGTTGGGGGCCGCCCGCACGGCTACTGTCTGGCGCGTTTCCCCGGCGCTGGGGCCTCCCCGTCCCCGGCGCCGGGGAACGGTCCTCCGTCCGCCAGCAGAAGGACTACCGTGGGGTCCCATCGCCGTCTTCCACCGTCCGGGTTCAACCGTGGCGCGGGTGCCGCCCTGTGCGCGCTGTCGGCCGCGGCCGCCGCACTGGGCGCCGTACCGGCCGACGCAGCGCCGCACGGCGGCACCCGTGCCGAGGTGGACCGCCTCTACGAGGAGGCCGAACGGGCCACCCAGGCCTACGACAAGGCGGACGAACGGGCCGGCACCCTGCGCCGGGAGGTCAGGAACGCCCAGGACCACATCGCCCGGCAGCAGCAGCGGGTCAACTCCCTGCGCGAACGGCTCGGTTCGCTGGCCGGCGCCCAGTATCGCTCGGGCGGCATCGACCCGACGGTCGCCCTGCTCTTCTCCGACGACCCCGGCGACTACCTCGACAAGGCGGCCACCCTCGACCGCATCGGCGCCCAGCAGGCGGGGCAGCTGCGCGAGTTGCGGTCCGCGCTGCGCGAACTGGCCCAGGAGCGGGCCGAGGCCGAGGACAAGCTGGCCGCCCTGGAGCAGAGCCGCAAGGCGGTCGCCACGCACAAGCGGACCGTGGAGCGCAAGCTCGCCCGGGCCCGCCGGCTCCTCGCATCCCTGCCCGCCGCCGAACGCGCCGCCTACGGCCGGGCCTCCCGCGCCGGCCGCGGCGACCTGCCGGGCCTGTACGGCCTGACCGGCGCCGCGCCCGACGCCCGCGCGGCGGCCGCCCTGGCCGCGGTCCGCTCCGCCCTCGGCCGCCCCTACGTGTGGGGCGCGACCGGCCCCTCCGGCTTCGACTGCTCGGGCCTGATGCAGTGGTCGTACGCGCAGGCGGGCATCCATCTGCCGCGCACCTCGCAGGAGCAGCGGCTCGCCGGCCGGCGGGTCCCGCTCTCCCAGGCGCGCCCCGGCGACCTGGTCGTCTACCGCTCCGACGCCAGCCACGTGGCGATGTACGTCGGCAACGGGCAGGTGATCCACGCGCCCTACCCGGGCGCGCCGGTGCGCTACGACCCGGTCGGGATGATGCCGGTCTCCTCCGTGACCCGCCCCTGACGTCCGGCCCCGCGCCGTACGATCGAGAAATGGCTCACGGCAGACGGGCGGGGCGCGCGCCGCGGGTGTGGCGCGCCGCGGCGGCGGCGCTCTGCCTGCTGCTCGTACCGCCCCTGTCCGGATGCGGCGGGCGCACGGCGGCCGACTCGGCGCGGGCCGAGGTGCAGCGGGTGCTCGACCGGCGGTCGGCGGCCCTGCTCGGACACGACGAGCGGGCGTACGGCACCACGGGCACCCGGACCGGCTACGTCCGGCTGCGCGCGCTGCCGCTGGCCTCCTGGAGCTACCGGGTGACCGCCGTGCACCGCGAGAGCACGGGCTCCACCGCCGACGCCGAGCTGCGTTACCGGATCGCCGGCTACGACCAGGCCCCGGTCAGCGTCCACCGCATCCTCGCGCTCAGCCGTACCGCCGACGGCCGCTGGTACGTCACCGCCGACAAGCCGGCGGGCGGCGCCGGCCAGCAGCTGTGGGACCAGGGCGCGGTGACCGCCGTGAAGGGCGCCCACAGTCTGGTGCTCGGGACCGGCCGGAGCACCGGCGACCTGCGGGAGTACGCCCGGCTCGCGGACCACGCCGTGCCGGCCGTCTCCCAGGAGTGGGGCACCCGCTGGTCGCGCCGGGTCGTCGTGCTCGTCCCGGGCTCGCTCTCGGGCATGGCGGCCCTGCTGGGCTCGCCCGCCTCCAACTACCGGGGCATCGCCGCCGTCACCACCGGCGAGGCGGGCGGTTCGGGCAGGACGCCCGCCGACCGGGTGGTGGTCAACCCGGAGGCGTACGCCATGCTCGGCAGCGTCGGCAAGCAGGTCGTGCTCACCCACGAGACGACCCATGTGGCCACCCGCGCGGACACCGGCGCCGCCACCCCGCTGTGGCTCTCCGAGGGCTACGCCGACTGGATCGGTTACCTCGGCACCGGCCGCACGCCCGCCGAGGCCGCACCGGAACTCGCCCGCGCGGTCCAGGACGGGCACGTGCCCCCGGCCCTCCCGGCCGACAAGGACTTCGGCTTCAGCAGCGAGCCCACCCACCTCGCCCAGGCCTACGAGGGCGGCTGGCTGGCCTGCCGGATGATCGCCGACGACTGGGGCCAGGCGAAGCTCGCGGCCTTCTACCGGGCCGTCGGCGCTCACCCGCGGCGGGCGGGCGCGGTCGAGGACGCCCTGCGCAAGGTGCTCGGCACCACGCCCGCCGCGTTCACCGCCGATTGGCGCGCCTACGTGCGCGGCCAGCTCTCCTGAACGGCCGCCCGCGCCCCGGCCGTCCGGGGCGCCCGGAACCTCAGCCGGGCCGGCCGAGCACCGCGAGGGCCTCGCGCAGCCACTCCCGTTCGGCCCGGCCGGTGGCCCGGGCGACCCGCAGCATGCCCTGCCGGAACAGGTCGCCGGCCTCCTCCGCGGGCACCGGCTCGCCGTCGCGGTGGAAGAAGCTCGACGGTGTCTCGAGGAAGTCCAGGCGGCGGCGCAGGACGGCGGCCTGTTCGGCGGGGTCGGGCAGGTGCCGCAGGAAGGCCAGGACCGTGTTGAAGCGGACCTGGTCGGTGATCTCGGTCTGCCGGGGACCGCGCAGCCGTGCCAGCAGGTCCGCGCGGCCCTTCGCGGTCAGCGACAGCATCCGGCGCGGGGCGGCGCTCGCCCCGTCCTCGGTGCGCTGGTCGAGCAGCCCGGCGGCGACGAGCCGGTTGATGGCCGGGTAGAGGGCGCCGTCGCTGACCGGGCGGACGTGGCCGCTCAGCGCCCTGATGCGCTCCTTGAGCTCGTAGCCGTGCAGGGGTTCCTCGGCCAGGAAGCCCAGGATCGACAGCTCCAGCACGGAAACTCCTCCCGACTCCTCCCACAGCGGACGCGGTACGCATGCTAGCCGTGGCCCGGGTGTCAGCGGACCGAGGGCTCCCGCGCGGGGGCCGGCCGGGGCCCGGAGGGCACGGACGCGGCCGGGGCCGTGGACCGCCACAGCGTACGGGCCGCCACGAGGGAGGCGGCGAGCAGCAGGCCGTCGCGGAGTAGCAGCAGGAGCACGCCGTGGGCGTCGCTCGCCACGACGTGCTCGAAGCCGACCGGGAACTCCAGGACCGTCAGCGGGCAGGCCGCCAGGAGCAGCACGGCCGGCCCGGTCATGCGGCTGGTCCGCAGGCACAGACACACCGCGGCCAGGCCGACCAGCCACACCAGGTACTGCGGGCTGATCACCCGGCTGGTGACGGTGAACAGCAGCACCGCCGTGAAGGCCGCGTCGGCGAGGGTGTGCGGCGCGGGGCGGGCCGCCCGCAGCCGCCACAGCACCAGCCAGCCGAGGGCGGCCCCGGTCAGTGCCATCGCGGCGCCGCTGACCAGGGCGACCCCGGGGCCGAGGAACTCGACCGACCCGTAGTTGAGCAGCACCTGCCCCGGCCAGCCGAAATGCCGGGCCGCGTGGAACACCAGGCCGCCCAGCGACTCCACCTCCGTGCCCCGGTCCCGCTGGTGGGCGAGGAAGGCGAAGGCGCCGGGCGCGGCCGCCGCCGACAGGGCCGCGAGGCCCGCCGCGGTCACCGCGGCCGCCGCCCACGTCCGCCGCGCGGCGCCCGCGAGGAGCAGCGCCGGCCACACCTTCAGCAGCGCGCCGAAGGCCGCCAGGGCGCCCATCAGCCGGGGGCGCCGGGCCCCGGCGAGCAGCGCCGCCACGGCCACCGCGGTCACCATCAGGTCGTAGCGGGCGTACACCGTCGGGCCGAGCAGCGGTACACCCGCCACCCAGGTCCAGGCGCCCCGGAGCGACCGGCCGGGCCGGGTGCCAGCCCGGCCCAGCAGTGCCAGGACGGCCAGGTCGGCGAGGCACACCAGGGCGAAGAACGCGTGCGGGTAGGACAGGAACGGCAGGGCGGCGGGGGCGAGCATCGCGAGCGCGGCGACGGGCGGATACTGCCAGGTGACGTCGTCCAGCGGGAACGTGCCCTGGCGCAGCACCTCGTACCAGCCCCGGTAGATCACCGACACGTCGGTGGTGACGTCCACCCCGGGCAGCGCGAGCACGCCCAGGACGAGGAGCAGCAGCACCAGCCGGGTGGCGCACCAGGCGCCCAGCAGCCCGGTGAGCTGCCGATCCGTCCTCTTCACCGTGCGCCCCTGTCCGTCCGGCTGCCGTGGCCCGGGGCCATGATCCACCGGCGGCCTGTGCGAGGGCCATGAAGCGCGGCCGGGCCGTCACCCACCGCCGTCGGCCCGGTCCCCGCCCGGTAGTGTCGGCGGCGATGCACAAGACCCTGATCGTGACCAACGACTTCCCGCCCCGGCCGGGCGGCATCCAGGCCTTTCTGCACAACATGGCCCTCCGGCTGGACCCGGAGCGGCTCGTCGTCTACGCCTCGACCTGGAAGCGCGGCCGGGAGGGTGCCGAGGCCACGGCCGCCTTCGACGCCGAGCAGCCGTTCACCGTCGTGCGCGACCGCACCACCATGCTGCTGCCCACGCCCGGCGTCACCCGGCGGGCGGCCGGGCTGCTGCGGGAGCACGGCTGCACCTCGGTGTGGTTCGGGGCGGCCGCGCCGCTCGGTCTGATGGCACCCGCGCTCAGGAAGGCCGGCGCGAGCCGGCTGGTGGGGACCACCCACGGCCACGAGGCCGGCTGGGCCCAGCTGCCCGCCGCCCGGCAGCTGCTGGGCCGGATCGGGGAGACCACCGACACGCTGACCTACCTCGGCGAGTACACCCGCTCCCGGATAGCGGCCGCGCTCGGCCCGGAGGCCGCCCGGCGGATGGTGCAGCTGCCGCCCGGCGTCGACGAGAAGACCTTCCACCCCGGCTCGGGCGGGGACGAGGTCCGCGCCCGGCTCGGCCTCACCGACCGGCCGGTGGTGGTGTGCGTCTCGCGGCTGGTGCCGCGCAAGGGGCAGGACACCCTGATCCGGGCCATGCCGGCGATCCTCGCCGCCGAGCCGGACACCGTGCTGCTCGTCGTCGGCGGCGGGCCCTACGAGCAGGACCTGCGCAGGCTCGCCCGGGAGACGGGGGTGGCGGACTCGGTCCGCTTCACCGGCGCCGTGCCCTGGTCCGAACTGCCCGCCCACTACGGGGCCGGCGACGTCTTCGCCATGCCGTGCCGCACCCGGCGCGGCGGCCTGGACGTCGAGGGCCTCGGCATCGTCTACCTGGAGGCGTCCGCCACCGGGCTGCCGGTCGTGGCCGGCGACTCGGGCGGCGCGCCGGACGCCGTGCTCGACGGGGAGACCGGCTGGGTGGTCCGGGGCGGCGAGCCGGCCGAGGCCGCCGAGCGGATCGTCGCCCTGCTCGGGGACGCGGAGCTGCGCCGCCGCATGGGCGAGCGGGGCAGGCAGTGGGTGGAGGAGAAGTGGCGGTGGGACCTGCTGGCGGAGAAGCTCAGGTCGCTGCTCTGAAAACCTGGCGGCACGGACCCTAGGCGGAACCGGAAAATCCGCCCATGCTGCGCGCATGACAGCAAAACTGACGCAGCATCAGTTGACGAGACGTCACATCCTCGGCATGGTCGCCCTGCAGACGGCAGCCGGCCTCGGCTTCACCCGGATCGGCCTCCAGTCCGCCCACGCCGCCGAGCCCGCGGCAGCCGAGTCCGCCCCGGCCATCGTGGTCGGCTCGGGCTACGGCGGCGCCGTAGCCGCCCTCCGCCTCGGCCAGGCCGGCATCCGCACCCTCGTCCTGGAGATGGGCAGGCTGTGGGACACGGCCGGCCCCGACGGCACGGTGTTCTGCTCCACCAGCGCACCCGACCGACGCTCCATGTGGTTCCGCACCCGCACGGAGGCCCCGCTGGCCACCTTCCTGTGGCTGGACCTCGTCAACAAGGACATCAGCCCCTACCCGGGGGTCCTGGACCGGGTGCACTACGACCACATGTCCGTCTACGTGGGCCGGGGCGTCGGCGGCGGCTCCCTGGTCAACGGCGGCATGGCGGTCACGCCCCTGAGGTCCTACTTCGCCGAGCAGTTCCCCACCGTCGACGCCGACGAGATGTACGGCACCTACTTCCCGCGCGCCCGCTCCATGCTGGGCGTCAACACCGTCGACCCCGCCTGGTTCGAGTCCACGGACTGGTACCGGTTCACCCGCACCTCCCGCAAGGCGGCGGCCAACGCCGGGCTGCGCACCACCTTCGTGCCGAACGTCTACGACTTCGGCTACATGCAGCGCGAGGCCGCCGGCACGGCCACCCGGTCGGCGCTCGCCGGAGAGGTCATCTACGGCAACAACCAGGGCAAGCGCAGCCTGGACAAGTCGTACCTGGCCGCGGCCCTCGGCACCGGCAACGTCACCCTGCACACCCTGGAGCGGGTGAAGTCGGTCAGCAGGGCGGCCGACGGGTCCTACCTGCTGACCGCCGACCGCATCGACACCACCGGCGCGGTCGTCGAGACCAAGCAGTACGGCTGCAGGTACCTCTTCCTCGGCGGCGGCAGCCTCGGCACCACCGAACTCCTCGTCCGCGCCCGGGACACCGGCACCCTGCCCGACCTGGACGCGGCCGTGGGCGCGGGCTGGGGCCCCAACGGCAACACCATGCTCGGCCGCGCCAACCACGTCTGGGACACCGTGGGCGCCGACCAGGCGACCATGCCCGTCATGGGCATCGACGACTGGGCCAACGCCGACAACCCGGTCTTCGCCGAGATCGCCCCGCTGCCCATGGGGTTCGAGCACTGGATCAGCCTCTACCTGGCGATCACCAAGAACCCCGAGCGGGCGACCTTCACCTACGACCCGGCCTCCGGCTCGGTCAGGCTCGGCTGGACGGCCGCCCAGAGCGCGGTGTCCTCGGGCATGGCCAAGAAGCTGTTCGACCGGATCAACCTGGCCAACCTCACCATCTACCGGTACGACCTGTTCGGCTCCACCAGCAAGGTCTTCGCCGACGACTTCACGTACCACCCGCTGGGCGGCTGCGTGCTCGGGAAGGCCACCGACGACTACGGCCGGGTGAAGGGGTACTCCCGGCTCTACGTCACCGACGGCTCGCTGGTGCCGGGCAACATCGGCGTGAACCCCTTCGTCACCATCACCGCGCTCGCCGAACGCACGATGGCGCGCGTCCTCGCCGAGGACACCGCGCCATGACGCACGTTCAGCAACCCTGCCGGGCGCGCTACTTCGCGTAGATCGCCTCGATCTCGTCCGCGTAGTCCTTCGCCACCACGTTCCGCTTGAGCTTCAGCGACGGGGTGAGGTGGCCCGACTCCTCCGTGAACTGGGAGGACAGAATGCGGAACTTCCGCACCGATTCCGCCTTCGACACCGCGGCGTTGCCGTCGTCGACCGCCGCCTGGATCGCCGCGTGCAGATCCGGGTCCTCGCGCAGCGACGCCGCGGTGGCACCCGCCGGCTTGCCGTGCTCCTCGGCCCAGCGGCCCAGGAACTCGTCGTCGACGGTGACCAGCGCGCCCACGAACGGCCGCCCGTCACCCACCACCATGCACTCCGCGACCAGCGCGTGCGCCCGGATCCGGTCCTCGATCACGGCCGGGGCGACGTTCTTGCCGCCCGCGGTGACGATGATCTCCTTCTTGCGGCCGGTGATCCTGAGGTAACCGTCCTCGTCGAGGGTGCCGATGTCACCGGTGTGGAACCAGCCGTCGGCCAGCGCCTCGGCCGTCGCGCCCGGGTTGTTCCAGTACTCCTTGAACAGGTGCTCGCCGTGCAGCAGCACCTCGCCGTCGTCCGCTATCCGGACCACCGAACCCGGCAGCGGCTGGCCCACCGTGCCGATCTTCTGCCGGTCCCAGGGGTTGAACGCGGTCGCCGCGCAGGACTCGGTGAGGCCGTAGCCCTCCAGCACCGTGAAGCCGATGCCCCGGAAGAAGTGCCCGAGCCGCTCGCCCAGCGGGGCGCCGCCCGAGATCGCGTACTCGCCCCGGCCGCCGAGGACGGCCCGCAGCTTGCTGTAGACCAGCCGGTCGAAGACCTTGTGCTTGACCTTCAGGCCCAGGGACGGACCCGGCGGGGTGTCCAGCGCCTTGCTGTAGGCGATCGCGGTGTCCGCCGCCTTGTCGAAGATCGCGCCCTTGCCGTCCGCCTGCGCCTTGGCGCGCGCCGAGTTGTAGACCTTCTCGAAGACGCGCGGGACACCGAGGACCAGCGTCGGGCGGAACGCGGCCAGCTCGTCCGTGAGGTGCTTGATGTCCGGGACGCAGCCCAGCTTGATCGGCGCCATCATCGGCGCGATCTGCACGAGCCGCCCGAAGACGTGCGCGAGCGGGAGGAAGAGCAGCACCGAGCACTCACCGGTGCGGAACAGCGGCCGCAGCCGCTCCACGATGTTCCCGCACTCGGCGAAGAAGCTGCGGTGGGTGAGCACACAGCCCTTCGGGCGGCCGGTCGTGCCGCTCGTGTAGACGATGGTCGCCGGGTCGTCCGCCCGGGCGATCGAGCTGCGCTCCTCCACGGTCGCGTCCGCGACGTCCTGGCCGAGCCGCCCCAGCTCCTCCAGACCCCCGGCCTCGATCTGCCAGACGTGCTTGAGCGCGGGCAGCGCGTCGCGCACCGAGTCCACGGCGGCCGCGTGGTTGTCCAGCTCCACGACACAGGCGGTCGCGCCCGAGTCCGCCAGGATCCACTGCACCTGCTCCGGCGAGCTGGTCTCGTACACCGGCACGGTGACCGCGCCCGCGCTCCAGATCGCGAAGTCGAGGAGGGTCCACTCGTAGCGCGTCCGGGACATGAGGGCGACCCGGTCGCCCGGCTGCACCCCGGCCGCGATCAGGCCCTTGGCGGCGGTGCGCACCTCGGCCAGGAAGCGGGTGGCCGTGACGTCCTGCCAGACGCCGCCCACCTTGCGGGCGATGACGGCGACGTCGGGATGCTGCGCGGCGTTTCTGCGGACGATGTCGGTCAGATTGCCGTCCGCAGGGACCTCGTACAAAGCCGGAAGGCTGAACTCGCGCAAGACTGCTGCTCCTCATAGGGCGCCGGCGCCACGACTCTGTGTGATGCGACGGTGCGGTCCAAGGCTCGGGCGGATGCTCGGGAATTCACATGTTGAAATCCAGAGCACGACTGGACTGCCCGGACGTTACCCGCCGGTATGGCCTCTACGACAGGGGGTCCCGGCGAGATGTTCGCTGCGTCACACGGGATGGCGTTCCTTCGCGCACAGTAGTCCACGCCCCAACCGACCGGCGAGTAACCGCAGGCCCGGCCGCCACTGTTCACGCTCACCCCACACGCCTACGCTTGATCGTCATGGCACCCACACGCTCCGGCAGCCCGAGGACCCGCGTCCACGTGGTCAGCGACGTCCACGGCAACGCCCGTGACCTGGCCCGGGCCGGCGAAGGTGCGGACGCCCTGATCTGTCTCGGCGACCTCGTCCTCTTCCTCGACTACGCCGACCACTCGCGCGGCATCTTCCCGGACCTGTTCGGCCGGGAGAACGCCGACCGCATCGTCGAGCTGCGCACCGCCCGCCGCTTCGAGGAGGCGCGCGCCTTCGGCGCCCGGCTGTGGGCCGGGATCGGCTCCGACCGGGCCACCGCCATAGAGAAGGCGGTGCGCAAGCAGTACAGCGAGCTGTTCGCCGCGTTCCCCACCCCGACGTACGCCACCTACGGCAACGTCGACATGCCGCCCCTGTGGCGCGAGTACGCCGGCCCCGGCACCACGGTGCTGGACGGCGAGCGGGTCGAGATCGGCGGCCGGACCTTCGGCTTCGTCGGCGGCGGCCTGCGCACCCCGATGCGGACGCCCTACGAGATCGACGACGAGGAGTACGCGGCCAAGATCGAGGCCGTCGGCGAGGTGGACGTGCTGTGCACGCACATCCCGCCGGAGGTGCCCGAGCTGGTCTACGACACCGTCGCGCGCCGCTTCGAGCGCGGCAGCCGGGCGCTGCTGGCCGCGATCCGCCGCACCCGGCCGCGCTACTCCCTGTTCGGGCACGTCCACCAGCCGCTGGTCCGCCGGATGCGGATCGGCGCGACGGAGTGCGTGAACGTGGGCCACTTCGCTGGTACCGGCAGGCCCTGGGCGCTCGAATGGTGAGAAGCCCGGGTCGCGGCTGAGACGGGGTGAAGGCGGCCGGTCGGCGGCGCGGTAGCCTTCACGCTGCACAGACGTGCGCATCCCGCGCACGGAAGACTCCCTGCGGTCCGCATCTGGAGGAGCCACGGCGATGGCGGAACACACCAGTTCGAGCATCACGATCGAGGCGGCTCCGGCCGACGTCATGGCGGTGATCGCCGACTTCGCCCGCTACCCCGACTGGACCGGCGAGGTCAAGGAGGCCGAGGTCCTCGCGGCCGACGCGCGCGGCCGCGCCGAGCAGGTCAGGCTCGTCATGGACGCCGGCGCCATCAAGGACGACCAGACCCTGGCGTACACCTGGACCGGCGAGCACGAGGTGTCCTGGACCCTGGTGAAGTCCCAGATGCTGCGCTCCCTCGACGGCTCCTACCTGCTGAAGCCGGCCGGCCAGGGCGGGACCGAGGTCACCTACCAGCTGACCGTCGACGTCAAGATCCCCATGCTCGGCATGATCAAGCGCAAGGCGGAGAAGGTCATCATCGACCGCGCGCTGGCGGGCCTGAAGAAGCGGGTGGAGTCCGGACGCTGAACCAGGGCGGGGACACGTCGTGGCCGGTCGCGGGCAGGGCCGTCTCCGTTACCGTTCACCCTCATGCGCACCATCCTGATCATGGGCCCGGGCGGCAGCGGCCGGACGACCGTCGCCGCCGCCACCGCGCGCCGCGCCGCCGCCGAAGGCGCCCGCACCCTCCTGCTCGGCGCCGACCGCACCGACACCCTGGGCACGGCACTGGGCACCGGGACAGGACCGGCCCCGGCCGAGGCCGCCCCGCTGCTGACCGTGTGGCGGCCCGACGCCGCCGAGCGCTTCCGGCAGGACCTCACCGCCTTCCAGACCCGCGCCGCGAACGTCCTCGACCTCCTCGGCGCCGCCCGTCTGGACGCCGAGGAGGTCACCCCGCTGCCCGGTGCCGAGGAGCTGTCCTTCCTGCGCGCCCTGCGCGACGCCGCCCTCTCCGAGCGCTACGACCTCCTCGTGGTCGACATGCCGCCGCTGCCGCAGGCCCTCCCGCTGCTCGGCCTCCCCGAGGAGCTGCGCCGCTACCTGCGCCGGCTGCTGCCGCCCGAGCGGCAGGCCGCCCGCGCCCTGCGCCCGGTCCTCGGCCGGCTCGCCGGCGTTCCCATGCCCGCCGAGTGGCTGTACGAGACGGCGGCCCGCTGGGACCTGGAGCTGGCCGCCGTCGAGGCGGTGCTGACCGACCGGCACACCGCCGTACGCCTGGTCGCCGAGCCCGGCCCGGCCGGCGCCGACGCCCTGCGCACCGCCGGCCTCGGCCTCGCCCTGCGCGGGATGCGCGTCGAGTCGCTCACCGCCAACCGCGTCCTGCCCGACGCCGCCCCCGACGGCTGGCTCGCCGGACTCCTCGCCCAGCAGCGCAAGACCCTCGCCGAGTGGCGGGACCGGCAGGACGGCGCGCGGACCCACGACCTCCACCAGGTCCCTCACCTGGGCCGCGACCCGCGCGGCGGCGACGACCTCGACGCCCTCGCGGTCCCCGCCGTCAACCCCGGGCCCGCCCCGGTCGAGTGGCCCGTCACCGACCGGCTCGCCGAGGACGGCGTGCTGGTCTGGCACATCCCGCTGCCCGGCGCCATACGGGACGAGCTCGACCTCGTCCGGCGCGGCGACGAACTCGTCATCGGCGTCGGCCCCTTCCGGCGGATCGTTCCGCTCCCCTCCGCCCTGCGCCGCTGCACCGTCGCGGGCGCCGGGCTGCGCGAGGGCGAGCTGCGCATCCGGTTCGCGCCCGACCCCGGCCTGTGGCCCGCCGCCGGACGGTGAACGGCGTACGCCCATTCGGGTAACGTCGGAAGGGCGAACCGTAGTCAGGAGTCCGCCATGAGCGAAGAGCGCCCCGCACCCGAACCCCCCGAGGCGGAGCGGCGGCCCGGCGACGCCGACGCCTGGTCCACCGCCTGCGCCGAGGACCTCGCCGCCGAGAAGGCCCGCCGCCGCGCCGAGCAGAGCCCGCCCCCCGGCTCCGCCGCCGAGGAACTGCGCAGGCTCGTGGACACGGTGGCCGACAAGCTGTCCGGCCTCCAGTCCCCGCTCCTCGGGGCCGTCGCCGGCCCGGCCGCCCAGCAGGTGGTGCGCCAGGTCGTGCAGCAGGCGAAGGCCGCCGTCGAGCCCGTCGTGGAGCGCAACCCGGACGTCTTCGACCACCTCGCCGCGGCCGGCAACGAGCTGCTGGCCGCCTACCGCTCCGCCGTCCAGGGCCAGGAGCGCCGCTGGACCACCCGCGCGGCCGACCCGGAGGCCCGCCCCGACGACGGCCGCCCCGGCCGCCCCGACGGGGACGAGGGCACCGGTCCGGGGCAGCGCATCGACCTGGACTGAAGCCCTCCCGGGGCAGGGGCTCGGGTACGGTTGGCCGTAGCGGGGCTCGACCGGAACTGAGGGATTCATGGGACTCACCATCGGCGTCGACATCGGCGGCACCAAGATCGCGGCCGGCGTGGTCGACGAGGAAGGCAACATCCTCTCGACCTTCAAGGTGCCGACCCCCACCACGCCCGAGGCCATCGTGGACGCCATCGCCTCCGCTGTGGAGGGAGCGCGTGCGGGGCACGAGATCGTCGGCGTGGGCATCGGTGCGGCCGGCTACGTGAACCGGCAGCGCTCCACGGTGTACTTCGCGCCCAACATCGACTGGCGCAACGAGCCGCTGAAGGAGAAGGTCGAAGCCCGCACCGGCCTCCCCGTCGTGGTCGAGAACGACGCCAACGCGGCCGCCTGGGGCGAGTACCGGTTCGGCGCGGGCAAGGGCCACCGCAACGTCATCTGCATCACGCTCGGCACCGGCCTCGGCGGCGGCATCATCATCGGCAACAAGCTGCGCCGCGGCCACTTCGGCGTGGCCGCCGAGTTCGGCCACATCCGGATGGTCCCGGACGGCCTGCTGTGCGGCTGCGGCTCGCAGGGCTGCTGGGAGCAGTACGCCTCCGGCCGCGCCCTGGTCCGCTACGCCAAGCAGCGCGCCAACGCCACCCCCGAGCGCGCCGAGGTGCTGCTCGCGCTCGGCGACGGCACCCCCGACGGCATCGAGGGCAAGCACATCTCCATGGCCGCCCGCCAGGGCTGCCCGGTCGCCGTCGACTCCTACCGCGAGCTGGCCCGCTGGGCCGGCGCCGGCCTCGCCGACCTGGCCTCCCTCTTCGACCCGTCCGCGTTCATCGTCGGCGGCGGCCTCTCGGACGAGGGCGACCTCGTCCTCGACCCCATCCGCAAGTCCTACAAGCGCTGGCTGGTCGGCGGCAACTGGCGTCCGGTCGCCGACGTGATCGCCGCCCAGCTCGGCAACAAGGCCGGCATGGTGGGCGCGGCCGACCTGGCCCGCGAGCCCGACCCGATCATGTGACGAGCCCGCGTACGACGATGCCCGCCGAGTCCGGTCCCGGAACGGCGGGCATCGTCGTATGTTGATCGTCATGGCGACCACCGATCTGCCCAACTCCCGTACGGAACCTGACGGTTCCGCCGTCGTCCGGGTCCTGAGCTACAACGTCCGCTCCCTGCGCGACGACACCGCGGCGCTGGCCCGGGTGATCACCGCGTGCGCCCCTGACCTGGTCCTGGTCCAGGAGGCCCCCCGCTTCTTCCGCTGGCGCAAGAAGCTGGCCCGGCTCGCGACCGCCTCCGGGCAGGTCCTCCTCACCGGCGGCGCCACGGCGGCGGGCCCGGCGATCCTGTGCACCCTGCGCGCCACCGTCGAGCGCACCGAGGACGTGCTGCTCCCGCTCACCCCCGGCCTGCACCGGCGCGGACTCGCCACGGCGGTGGTCCGCTTCGGCGCGGCCCGCCTCGGCGTGGTCAGCTGCCATCTGAGCCTGCGCGCGGACGAGCGGTACGCCCAGGGCGGCATGCTCCTGGACCGGCTCGCCGGGATGGGCGTGGCACACGCCGTGGCCGGCGGCGACCTCAACGAGCGCCCCGACGGCCGCACCTTCCGGCTCCTCGCCGACAGCCTCCAGGACTGCCGGACCGCCGCCCCCTGGGGCGGCGAGTACACCTCGACCCCGACGGACCCCCACCAGCGCATCGACGCCCTCTTCGCCACCCGGGGCGTCGAGGTGCTGGGCTGCGGGGTGCCGGACGGGCACCCCGGGGTGACCGGGACGGACCTGAGGGCGGCCACGGACCACCTTCCGGTCCTCGCCGCCCTCAGGATCCCGGCCTCATAAAGCCACTTTCGCAGCGGGCCCTGGTGGCGGTCAGACGACCGCCCCGCGGCCGGGGTCGCCGTCCTCGTCGTCGTCCGTGCGCATCCGCATCACCAGCGTGGCGAAGCCGCCCAGGAAGCCGCCGATGCCCAGGGTGGTCAGCCACCAGGTCATCTCCCAGCCCAGCACCACGGCGAGCAGCAGCAGCACGGGGCCGCCGACCACACCGAGCCAGGCGAACTTCGCGGTGGCGTCGGCGTTCGGCAGCGGAGGCGGCTCGGGCGGCACGAAGTGGCCCTCGTCGTCCTCGTCGAAATCGTCGTCGGACGGCTCCGCGGCCCGGTGGTCGCGCGGACCCACCCCCGGGGCGAAGGAGACGGAGCTGCCCAGCGGCCGGGCCGGCCCCGGCTCGCCGGAGCCGTCGGTGCGCTCGGGGCCCTCGGGCAGGGGGTCCTTCTCGAGCAGCGCGAGATCCTCGACCGGCTTGAAGGGCCGGGCCCCCGGCGGATCGGGCGGCTCCTGGCCGTACCCCGCGACGATGGCACGCCACGCGGCGTCCTCGTCGAAGGGCACCCCCTTCTCGTCCGGCTCGCGGTCCTCGCGGTCGGAGTCGTGCTCAGCCAACTGCGGCCGTCCCTTCCTTGCCGACACTGGGTGCGAGCCGGCCCATGAAGGCGAGGCTCTCCTCGAAGATCCGGTCCGCATCGTGGTCCAACGTCGCCACGTGGTAACTCTGTTCCAGCACGATCTCGCTCACGTCCAGGGAGGACACCCGGCTCAGCACCCGTGCCGGGTCGGCCGCCGGGACCACGTGGTCCTGGGCGCTGCGCAGCAGCAGCAACGGCTGGGTGACCTGGGGCAGCTCGCCGTCCAGCCGGCGCAGGAACACCCGCAGGGAGTGCGCCGCGTGCAGCGGGACCCGGTCGTACCCCAGCTCCGCCGACCCGCCCCGGGCGATGTCACTGGCGATGCCCTTCGTCGTCCGCACGAGGTGCCGGGCCACCGGAAGGGCGTACGCCGACAGGCCGTGCACCCGGTTCGCCGGGTTGACGACGACCACCCCGGCGACCCGCTCGCCGTGCCGGGCCGCCAGCCGCAGCGCCAGGGCGCCGCCCATGGACAGGCCGCCGACGAACACCCGGGAACAGCGCTCGGACATCAGGCGCAGCTCACGGTCCACCTCCGCGTACCAGTCCTGCCAGCCCGTCACCTGCATGTCCTCCCAGCGGGTGCCGTGCCCGGGCAGCAGCGGCACCGACACGGTCAGGCCGTGCGCCGCGTGGTGCTCCGCCCAGGGGCGCAGCGACTGGGGCGAGCCGGTGAAGCCGTGACAGAGGAGGACACCCACCTCCCCGCCCTCGTGGCGGTACGGCTCGGCTCCGGGGAGAACCGGCACCTTTCGGGCTCCTCTTCCTGAGTGGGACGTGAAGAAACGGCGGATGTGGTTCACCGTACGCGACCGCACTGACACCGACCAGGGTCGTCGGTCCCATTGCCCGCGCTCCGGGTTAAGGTCTGATCGACGGAAACAGGAGGCACGCGGGTGATGTACGGCACGATGAAGGTCGCCATCGGAGGGCCCCTGAAGGTCGCCTTCAGGCCTTGGGTGGAGGGCATGGAGAACATCCCGGCCGCGGGCCCGGCCATCCTGGCGAGCAATCACCTGTCCTTCTCGGACTCGTTCTTCCTGCCCGCGGTCCTGGACCGCAAGGTCACCTTCATCGCCAAGGCCGAGTACTTCACCACCCCCGGCGTCAAGGGCCGCCTCACGGCCGCCTTCTTCAAGGGCGTGGGCCAGCTCCCGGTGGACCGCTCCGGGGCGCGCGGCGCCGGCGAGGCGGCGGTGAAGAGCGGGATAGAGGTGCTGGAGCGCGGCGAGCTGTTCGGCATCTACCCCGAGGGCACCCGCTCGCCCGACGGCCGGCTCTACCGGGGCAAGCCCGGCGGCCTCGCGCGCGTGGCGCTCGCCACCGGCGCGCCGGTCATCCCGGTGGCGATGATCGACACCGAGAAGATCCAGCCGCCCGGCAAGGTGGTGCCCAAGCTGATGCGCCCGGGCATCCGCATCGGCAAGCCGCTGGACTTCAGCCGCTACCTCGGCATGGAGCACGACCGCTTCGTGCTGCGCGCGGTGACCGACGAGGTCATGTACGAGATCATGAAGCTCTCGGGCCAGGAGTACGTCGACATCTACGCGACCGCCGCCAAGCGGCAGATCGCGGAGGCGGCCAAGGCCGCCAAGGAGTCGGAGAAGGCCGCCAGGGAAGCGGAGAAGAAGGCCGACGCCTAGCCGGCGGCCGGGGGGACCGGGGCCCGGGGGGGACCGGGGGACCGGGTACGGGGAACGAAACAGGGGGAGGGTGCCGTGCCCAGGCGCGAGCGGGTCATGCGCATGTCGGTCGAGTCGCCGCTGTGGCGTGCGCTCGCCGGGTACCGGGTGCTGACGATGCTGTACGCCGTCGGCCTGTTCGCCACCGCGTACGAGCACTTCGTCCGCCCCTGGACCGCCGTCGGCTACTACGCCGTCCTGTGCGTGTGGACCCTCGCCACGCTGCCCCGGGTGGCGAACGCGGCGAGCTGCACCCGGCGCTTCCTCACGGCGGACCTGGCCGTCGCGCTCACCGGCATCCTGCTCACCCCGCTCGCCGACAGCCACGAGCGGATCGCGGGCGGCGGCCCGACGCTGCCGTCGATATGGACCGCCGGATCGGTGCTGGCCTTCGCCCTCAAGGGCGGCTGGCGCTGGGCCGCCGCGGCCTCCACGGCCGTCGCCGCGGCCAATCTGGCCGAGCGCGGCAGCCCCGCCCGGGACACCGTGCACAACGTGATCCTCGTCTGGGTGGCCTCCATCGCCATCGGCTACGTCGTGGAGGTCGCCCGCGCCTCCGAGCGCACCCTCGCCCGCGCCCTGGAGATCGAGGCCGCCACCCGGGAACGGGAGCGGCTGGCCCGGGACATCCACGACGGCGTGCTCCAGGTGCTGGCGATGGTGCAGCGGCGCGGCGCGGTCATCGGCGGCGAGGCGGCCGACCTCGGGCGCCTCGCCGGGGAGCAGGAGGTGGCGCTGCGCACCCTGGTCTCCGGCGGGCTGCTGCCCGTCTCCCGGGTCTCGGAGGACGCGGCCGCCGGAGCCGTCGTACGCGCCGTGGAGGAACCGGACGACGACGGACCGGCCGACCTGCGCTCTCTGCTCGCCCCGTTCGCGGCCGCCCGGGTCAGCCTCGCCGAGCCCGGTGCACCGGTGCCGCTGCCGCGCGCGGCGGCGCGGGAGCTGGCCGCGGCCGTCGGGGCGGCCCTGGACAACGTGCGCGCGCACGCCGGGCCGGACGCCCGGGCGTGGATCCTGGTCGAGGACGAGCCCGACGGGATCGTGGTCACGGTCCGCGACGACGGCCCCGGCATCCCCGAGGGCCGGCTCGCCCAGGCCGAGGGCGAGGGCCGGCTCGGCGTGGCCCAGTCGATCCGGGGCCGCCTGCGCGACCTGGGCGGCAGCGCGGAGCTGATCTCCGTCCCCGGGCAGGGCACCGAGGTCGAGTTGAAGGTACCGAAGGGCGCCGAACGGGCGCGGGGGAAGGCGGAGAAGCGATGACACAGCGGCAGGACCCGGTGCAGGACCCGGTGCGGGACCCGATCCGGGTCATGGTGGTCGACGACCACCCCATGTGGCGGGACGCGGTCGCCCGTGACCTGGCCGAGTCGGGCTTCGAGGTGGTCGCCACCGCCGGGGACGGCGAACAGGCGGTGCGCCGGGCCAAGGCGGCAGCCCCCGAGGTCCTGGTGCTCGACCTCAACCTGCCCGCCAAGCCGGGTGTCCAGGTGTGCAAGGAACTGGTCGCCCACGACCCCGCGCTCCGGGTCCTCGTCCTGTCCGCGAGCGGCGAGCACGCCGACGTACTGGAGGCGGTGAAGTCCGGCGCCACCGGCTACCTGCTGAAGTCCGCCTCGACCGGGGAGCTGCTGGACGCCGTGCGCCGCACCGCCGTCGGCGACCCGGTGTTCACCCCGGGCCTCGCGGGGCTGGTGCTCGGGGAGTACCGCCGGCTGGCCTCCGAGCCCGCGCCCGCCCCGGACGCCGACGCGCCGGGGGCGCCCCGGCTGACCGAGCGGGAGACGGAGGTGCTGCGCCTGGTGGCCAAGGGCCTGAGCTACAAGCAGATCGCCGAGCGCCTGGTGATCTCCCACCGCACGGTGCAGAACCACGTGCAGAACACCCTCGGCAAGCTCCAGCTGCACAACCGGGTGGAGCTGGTGCGGTACGCCATCGAGCGTGGACTCGACGACGCGTAGAACCGACAGGTCAAACGGCTTCCGCGCATTTCACCGGAATCACCCTTCCCGCCTCTCGCTGTGTGACGCGAATCACCTTTACCGTGACTGACTGTCAGGCAACCGCGGCGAAGGGACATTTCCATGCGGGTCGGAGTACTGACCGGAGGCGGCGACTGCCCCGGGCTCAACGCCGTCATCCGGGGCGTCGTCCGTAAGGGCGTACAGGAGTACGGATACGACTTCGTCGGCTTCCGGGACGGCTGGCGCGGACCTCTCGAAGGCGACACCGTGCGCCTCGACATCCCCGCGGTGCGCGGCATCCTGCCCCGCGGCGGCACCATCCTCGGCTCCTCGCGCACCAACCCCCTCAAGCTGGAGGGCGGCATCCGCAGGATCAAGGAGAACCTGGCCAAGCTGGAGGTCGAGGCGCTCGTCGCGATCGGCGGCGAGGACACCCTCGGGGTGGCCGCCCGGCTGTCCGACGAGTACGGCGTGCCCTGCGTCGGCGTGCCCAAGACCATCGACAACGACCTGTCCGCCACCGACTACACCTTCGGCTTCGACACCGCCGTCGGCATCGCCACCGAGGCCATCGACCGCCTGCACACCACCGCCGAGTCCCACATGCGGGTCCTGGTGTGCGAGGTGATGGGCCGGCACGCCGGCTGGATCGCCCTGCACTCCGGGCTGGCCGGCGGCGCCAACGTCATCCTCATTCCGGAACAGCGCTTCGACCTCGACCAGGTGTGCGCCTGGATCACCTCCCGCTTCAAGGCCTCCTACGCCCCGATCGTCGTCGTCGCCGAGGGCGCCATGCCGAAGGACGGCGAGATGGTCCTCAAGGACGAGTCGCTGGACTCCTTCGGACACGTGCGGCTGTCCGGGGTGGGCGAGTGGCTGGCCAAGGAGATCGAGAAGCGGACCGGCAAGGAGGCCCGCACCACGGTCCTCGGGCACATCCAGCGCGGCGGCACCCCGAGCGCCTTCGACCGCTGGCTCGCCACCCGCTTCGGACTGCACGCCGTCGACTGCGTCCGCGACGGCGACTTCGGCAAGATGGTCGCCCTGCGCGGCACCGACATCGTCCGTGTCCCGATCGCCGAGGCCACGGCCAGGCTGAAGACCGTCGACCCGAAGCTGTACGAAGAGGTCGGCGTGTTCTTCGGCTGACCGCGGCCCCGGAACGCTAGACGGTCGTACGGCGCAGCTGGTCCATCAGCTCCCGTACGACCGTGGCCCCGTTCAGCGTCAGCACCGACTCCGGGTGGAACTGCACCCCGCCGAAGCCCGGGCCCCGGATCGCGTGCACCTCGCCGTTCGCGGCGCGGCTCACCTCGACCCCGTGGGCGGCCAGTCCGGCCGCCGCCTCCGCGTCGCAGCGCGCCACGAAGCTGTTGTAGAAACCGACGGTCTCGCTCCGCCCGAACAGGTCGATCTCCGTCTGCGCCCCCTGGTACGGCACCTCCTTGCGGACGATCTCCAGGCCCAGCTCCGCCGCGAGCAGCTCGTGCCCGAGGCAGACGCCCAGCACACCGTGCCGGTGCCCGCGGACCACCTCGGCGGCCAGGTCCCGCAGGAACCGCATCTTGCGGTCGGTGAGGTCGGAGGGGTCCCCGGGGCCGGGGCCGAGCACGACCGGGCCCTCGTGCGCGAGGACGGCCTCGCGCAGCCCGGGCTCGTCGTAGCGCCGGACCGTGACGTCCAGCCCGTTCGACCGCAGCACGTGCGCGAGCATCGCCGTGAAGGTGTCCTCGCCGTCGACCACCAGGGCGTGCCCCTGAAGGGCCGCCGACCGCTCCTGCATCCGCAGCCAGAACGGCGCCAGCGACGAGCGGCGCCCGTCCAGAGCGGCCCGCACCCGCGGGTCGTCGGCCAGCCGGGGCCGGGCCCGTTCCGCGCGCGGCCGGGCCGGCCGCACCCCGAGGGCGGCCAGCACGCCCGCCGCCTTCGCGTGCGTCTCCGCCACCTCGCCCGCCGGGTCCGAGCCGCGCACGAGCGTCGCCCCGACCGGCACCCGCAGCCGGCCTCCGGCGTCGATGTCGGCGGTACGGATCAGGATGGGGGAGTCCAGGGTCTGCGCGCCCCCGGAGTCCCGGCCCAGCAGCGCCAGCGCCCCGGCGTAGTACCCCCGGCCGCCCACTTCGTGGCGTTCGATCACCCGGCACGCGTTCTGCACCGGCGAGCCGGTGACCGTCGCCGCGAACATCGTCTCCCGCAACACCTCCCGCACGTCCAGGGAGGACTTCCCGCGCAGCTCGTACTCGGTGTGCGCGAGGTGCGCCATCTCCTTCAGCCGCGGTCCGACCACCACCCCGCCCATGTCGCCGACGGTGCACATCATCTTCAGTTCCTCGTCGACGACCATGGACAGCTCCTCGGTCTCCTTGCCGTCGGCGAGGAAGTCCAGCAGGTGCTCCGGCGTCGGCCCCCCGTCGGGGTACCGGTACGTGCCGCTGATCGGATTCATGACGACGGTGCCGCCCGACATCCGCACGTGCACCTCCGGGCTGGCGCCCACCAGCGTCCGCTCCCCGGTGTGCACGACGAACGTCCAGTACGCTCCGCGCTCGCCCTCCAGCAGCCGCCGGAAGAGCGCCAGCGCGTCGGCCCGGCCGAAGCCCGGGACCGTGCCCTCGTACGTCCGGCGGATCACGAAGTTCGCGCCCTCGCCGCGGCCGATCTCCTCGCGCAGCACCCGCCCGACGATCTCGCGGTACTCCTCGTCACCGACGTCGAAGCCGCCGCCCTCGACCCGCACGTCGTGGCCGGGCAGCTCCCGCAGGGCCCGGTCGAGCGGGACCCGGCAGGACTCCTCGGGCGTCAGCACCAGCAGCGGGGTGCCGTCGTCGCGGACGTCGAAGCCGCGCTCGCGGATCTGGCGGAACGGGAC
Organism: Streptomyces sp. WI03-4A; assembly: GCF_033792105.1. NCBI lineage: Bacteria > Bacillati > Actinomycetota > Actinomycetes > Kitasatosporales > Streptomycetaceae > Streptomyces > Streptomyces sp. WI03-4A. The sequence continues at coordinate 29,955 of NZ_JARAUO010000040.1, read as the reverse complement.
GAGCGCGAGGCCTTCGCCGGGCAGGTCGGCGAGGCGCTCCCGCGCGGTGACCGGGCCGAGCAGCACCTCGACCGTGTGCTCGTCGTGGCCCGGCGTGCGACGGTGCAGCAGGGCGAAGGGGCGAGGGTCGTGCAAGAGGTCCTGGAGATTCATGGGCGATCCTTCTCAGCGGAGAGGAACGACCCCGGGAAACACCGAAGGCCGCCCCTCGGGCGGCCTTCGCGAAGTATTGCGTACGCGCAGTCAGTGGGCCGCCGGGTGAGCGGTCCACCACCAGTTCTGGACAGGGGTCCGGATGGAAAGCGCGAACATGCGAGAAACCCTACCGCACGGCCGTGGCGTCCATGAGGCAAACACTCCGTCTCACCAGTCGAGCCGGAGGAAAATATGGCGACACGACCCCGTAATGTTTACGAGGTGACCGTGAACGCTAAGACCAGCCCGAGCGCTGGCAACACCTGGCGAAACCTGCCCGCGGCGCAGCAGCCCGAGTACCCCGACACCGAGGCTCTGCGCGCAGTGATCGCGGACCTCGAGTCGTATCCGCCGCTCGTCTTCGCGGGCGAGTGCGACCAGCTGCGCGCCCGGATGGCGGCCGTCGCCAAGGGAGAGGCGTTCCTTCTCCAGGGCGGCGACTGCGCCGAGGCATTCGACGCGGTGTCCGCCGACCACATCCGCAGCAAGCTCAAGACGCTCCTCCAGATGGGCGCGGTGCTGACCTACGCGGCCTCCGTGCCCGTGGTCAAGGTGGGCCGCATCGCCGGCCAGTACTCCAAGCCGCGCTCCAAGAACACCGAGACCCGCGACGGCGTCACGCTGCCCACGTACCGGGGCGACTCGGTCAACGGCTTCGACTTCAACGCGGCCGCCCGTGTCCCGGACCCGGAGCGCCTGAAGCGGATGTACCACGCGTCCGCCTCCACGCTGAACCTGGTGCGCGCCTTCACCACCGGCGGCTACGCCGACCTGCGCCAGGTGCACGCCTGGAACCAGGACTTCGTGAAGTCGTCCCCGTCCGGTCAGCGCTACGAGCAGCTCGCTCGTGAGATCGACAACGCGCTGAACTTCATGCACGCCTGCGGGGCCGACCCGGAGGAGTTCAAGACCGTCGAGTTCTACTCCTCGCACGAGGCGCTGCTGCTCGACTACGAGTCGGCGCTCACCCGTGTCGACTCGCGCACCGGGCAGCTCTACGACGTCTCGGGCCACATGGTGTGGATCGGTGAGCGCACCCGCCAGCTCGACGGCGCGCACATCGAGTTCGCCTCGAAGATCCGCAACCCGATCGGCATCAAGCTCGGCCCGACCACCACGGCCGAGGAAGCCCTCACCTACATCGACCGCCTCGACCCGGACCGCGAGCCGGGCCGGCTGACCTTCATCGTCCGCATGGGCGCCGACAAGATCCGGGACCGGCTCCCGGAGCTGGTCGAGAAGGTCACCGCCTCCGGTGCGACGGTGGCCTGGGTGACGGACCCGATGCACGGCAACACCTTCGAGGCGGCCTCGGGGCACAAGACGCGCCGGTTCGACGACGTGCTGGACGAGGTCAAGGGCTTCTTCGAGGTCCACAAGGCGCTCGGCACCCACCCGGGCGGCATCCACGTCGAGCTGACGGGTGACGACGTCACCGAGTGCGTGGGCGGCGGCGACGAGATCTTCGTCGACGACCTGCACCAGCGCTACGAGACGGCCTGCGACCCCCGGCTGAACCGCAGCCAGTCCCTGGACCTGGCGTTCCTCGTCGCGGAGATGTACCGGGACCAGTGATTGCGGCGTGGGGCGCGGATCACACAGGATCCGCGCCCCACCCACTGTCGCGGCTCTCGCAGGGTGGGTAAGGTTAGGTTTGCCTCACCGGAAAACGGGATGGCGTAAGAGACAGATCCCGTCGGGAGGTGAGCCGCGTGTTCGTCTGCAGTTGCTTCGGCATCACCGAGGCGCAGGTCAAGCAGCACGCGGAGGACGGTGCCTGCACCCCCCGCCAGATAGCCTCCGCCTGCAAGGCGGGCACGGACTGCGGCTCGTGCGTCCGCCGGATCCAGGCGATCCTCGGCCGGGGCGCCTGCCCCCGCCGCGAGCTCGCGGACCAGGGCAGGCCGGTGCTGTCGAGCATCCCGGGGAGCCCGGACGCCGCCGGGGCGGATGCCGTCGAAGCGGAAGCGGCCTAGCTCCCGGGGTCTTCGGCCTAGCTCTCGGGCTGTTCGATCAGCTGCGCGAGGTACAGCGCCTCGCCGAGCTTCTCCACCAGCTCCAGCTGGGTGTCCAGGTAGTCGATGTGGTGCTCCTCGTCGGCGAGGATGTCCTCGAAGATGTTCGCCGACGTGATGTCGCCCTTCTCGCGCATCACCTTGACGCCCCGCTTGAGCCGGTCGATCGCCTCCACCTCGATCTGCCGGTCGGCCTCGAACATCTCCCGGACCGTCTGCCCCACCCGTACGTGGAACAGCCGCTGGTAGTTGGGCAGCCCCTCCAGGAACAGGATCCGGTCGGTCAGCACCTCCGCGTGCTTCATCTCGTCGAACGACTCGTGCCGCGTGTACTTGGCGAGCTTCGTCCAGCCGAAGTTCTCCTGCATCTTCGCGTGCAGGAAGTACTGGTTGATCGCGGTCAGCTCGCCGGTGAGCTGCTCGTTGAGGAACTCGATGACCTCGGGGTCGCCCTGCATCGCAGAGGCTCCTTCCAGGCGGAGGGACGGGTGAGGTGTGCGGCGGCATGATTGCACCGGTGACGAAGATCGTCCAGTAAGTGCGTACTTAGTAAGTAAGTGCTGACCTGATGGTGATTGTCCGATTCGGACAGGGGTGGTCAAGGACACTGCCCGAGGTCTGTCAGGATGGAGACATGGGTCATCCGGTGGAGCGCGAATCTGGGACGGCGGCAGGGTCCGAGCTTCCGCCGGGGCAGCGACTCCAGCGCGGCTGGCCGGTCACCCACTACGGGCCCGTGCCGAAGTTCCGGCCCGAGCGCTGGGAGTTCCGGGTCTTCGGCGTCACCGCCGACGGCGACAAGCACACCTGGAACCACGACGAGTTCACGGCCCTGCCGTACACCACCGTGGTGGCCGATCTGCACTGCGTGACGAAGTTCAGCATGACCGGCGCCGAGTGGGGCGGCATCCCGGCCCGCACCATCCTGGACCTGGCACCCCCGGCGCCGGACGTCACCCATGTGATGGTGTGGGCGGAGTACGGGTTCAGCTCCAACCTGCGGCTGTCGGACTTCGCCTCCGACCAGGCGATCTTCGCCACCCACAAGGACGGCGAACTCCTCACCGCCGAGCACGGCTTCCCGGTCCGCCTGGTCGTCCCCCACCTCTACGCCTGGAAGGGCCCCAAGTGGGTGCGGGGCGTGGAGTACATGACCGCCGACCGGCGCGGCTTCTGGGAGGAGCGCGGCTACCACAACATCGGCGACCCCTGGAAGGAACAGCGCTACTCCTACCAGGAGGAGCCCGGGGACGGTCCCGAGCTCTGACCCCGCGGCCCGCCCTCAGCCGTCCCGCAGCTTCTTCAGCCGCTCCACGTCCGCGGCATGGCCCTCTTTGCCGCCCGGCGTCTCGATCACCAGCGGCACGCCCGCCGTCGCGGGGTGGCTCATCAGGGCCCGGAACGGGTCCTCGCCGATGTGGCCGGCGCCGATGTTCTCGTGCCGGTCCTTGTGCGCGCCCACCACGTCCTTGGAGTCGTTGGCGTGGATCAGCTTCAGCCGGCCCTCGCCGACCGTCTCCACCAGCAGGTCGAGGGTCTGGCGCATGCCGTCCGGCCCGGTCAGGTCGTGCCCGGCGGCGAAGATGTGGCACGTGTCCAGGCAGACACCCAGCTTGGGATGGGCGTCCAGCGCCTCGAAGTACGGGCCGAAGTCCCAGGTGCGCGAGCACAGGGAGGAGCCCTGCCCCGCGGTCGACTCCAGCAGCAGGAACGGGTCGTCGTCGTGCGTCAGCTCGTCCAGCAGCGGCAGCAGGTGCTCCCGCACCTGCTTCAGCGCCACCTCCCGCGTCCGCCCGCCGGTGGCGCTTCCGGTGTGCACGACGACGCCCAGCGCGCCGATCTCCCGGCCCCGCCGCAGGGAGTGCCTGAGCGACTCCACCGACCGCTCCACGGTGGCCTCGGTGTGCGAGCCGAAGTTGATCAGGTAGGGGGCGTGCACGTAGGCGGGGACCGACTCGTCGGCGCACGCCTGGCGGAACGCCTCGTCCTGCCGCGGGTTCCCGGCCGGCGTGGCCCACCCGCGCGGGTTGGCGACGAAGACCTGCACGGTCTCCGCCTTCAGCTCGCGGGCGTACGACAGCCCCACCGTGTGCAGACCGCCGGCCACGGGGACGTGACCGCCGACCGGGTTGCGGGAGGGGCCGGGGGGAGGGGAGACGGAACGGGACCGCTGACTTGTCACCCGTTCAGGGTGTCATGCCTGGCGGGGCCGCCCGGAACCGGTCCGCGAGCGGCCCCTCTCACCGGATGGTGATGGTGATCGTCGACCCCTTGGGCGCCTTCTGGCCGGCGTCCACCGACTGCTTGCGCACGGTGTCCCCGAAGAGACCGAGCAGGCCCCGGTCCTTTTCGACCTTGAAGCCGGCGCCCTCCAGCTGCTTCGTCGCGTCGTCGACCGAGGAGCCGACCACGTCCGGCACCTCGACCATCGGCGGCCCCAGGGACAGCGTCAGCGTCACCGTGTCGCCCTCGGCGGCCTGGCCGTTCGCCGGGCTCTGCTGCGCCACCTGGCCCTTGTCGAAGTCGGAGTGCACCTGCTGCCCCAGGACGCGCACCTTCAGGCCGGCACCCTCCAGGTCCTGCCGGGCGCTGTCGAGGTCCTCGCCGGTGACGTCCGGCACGCCGACGGATCTGCCCTTGCTGACCAGGAGCGCGATCGCCGAGCCCGCGTGCCGCTCGGTGCCCGTCTCCGGGTCGGTGCCGACCACCGAACCCCGGGTGACGCTGTCGCTGAACGCCCGGTTGACCAGCCCCGGCTCGAGACCGGCCGCCTTCAGCCGCGCCCGCGCCTTGGCCAGCGGGACACCCCGCAGGTCCGGCACCTTCACGACCTCGGGGCCCCGGGAGATCACCAGGGTCACCGAGTCGTTGCTGCGGATCCGGGCCCCGGGCTTCGGGTCGGTGCGGATGATCGTGCCGCTCTTCACCGTGTCGCTGTACTCGAGCTTGACCTGCTTGACGTCGAGACCCGAGGCACGCAGCCGGGCCTCGGCCTGCTTCTCGGTCTTGGCCAGCAGCAGCGGGACCTTGGTGAACTGCCCGGAGTTGATGTACCAGACCCCGGCGCCCACGCCGAGGACCAGCAGGACCGCCGCGATCAGCGCGACCGGGCCGCGCCGGGCCCGGCCGGCGCGCCGCCGGGGCGGCACCGGCGGGCTCTCCAGCCGGCTGGTGTGCATGACGGACGCCACGGCCCGGTCGTCCTCGTTGACGGGCAGCGGCCGGGGCACGGTCGGCGAACGCGGGATCACGCTCGTACGGTCCTGCGCGTTGTCGTGCGCCGCGGCCAGCGCCTGCGGCGGCACGGCGTCGAGCTGCTCGGCGCCGAGCGCGGCACGCGCCCGTAGCACCTGGCCGAGCAGCGCCGCCGCGTCGTGCGGCCGGCCGTCCGGGGTGCGCGCGGTCGCCACGGCCACCAGCTCGTCCAGCTCGCGGGCCAGCCCCGGCACGAGCGCCGACGGCGCCGGCACGTCCTCGTGGATGTGCTTGTACAGAATCTGGGCGGGGGAGTCCCCGGAGTGCGGCTTGCCGCCGGTCAGCATCTCGTACAGGACGACACCGCACGCGTAGACGTCGACCCGCGGATCGGCGGTGCCCTGCTCGATCTGCTCCGGCGCGAGGTAGGAGACGGTGCCGAGCACGGCACCCGTGGTGCTGGTCACCGTGTCCACGGACCGCACCAGCCCGAAGTCGGCGACCTTGACCCGTCCGTCGTCGCCTATCAGGACGTTCTCGGGCTTCATGTCCCGGTGCACGAAACCGGCCCGGTGCGCGGCGCCGAGCGCGGCGAGCACCGGCTCCAGGATGTCCAGCGCGGCCCGCGGCTGCAGCGCGCCCCGCTCGCGCAGCACGTCCCGCAGGGTGCACCCGGCGATGTACTCCATCGCCAGGTACACGTACGACCCGTCGGTGCCCTGGTCGAAGACCTGCACCACGTTGGGATGGGCGAGCCGGGCGACCGACTTGGCCTCCCGGATGAACCGCTCCACGAACGACCCGTCGGCCGCCAGCGTCGGGTGCATCACCTTGAGCGCGAGGACCCGGTCGAGGCGGGTGTCCACGGCCCGGTAGACCGTGGCCATCCCACCGACCGCGATCCGCGCGTCGACGCGGTACCGGCCGTCGAGCACCTGCCCGACGAGGGGGTCCTGAAGGGTCGTATCCACGCAAGGGAGTCTACGAGGGCGAACCGGCACTCCCACCCGCTCGGCCGTTCCGGTGACGTAATGCAGCACAGCTGTGACGCACCCGCCGCCGGCCGTGACAGAAGGAGCCGGCCGTGCCGCGTCCGCTACCCGAAGGCGGGCCGCTCCGGATCGAGGTGGGCCCGGCCCGCCACCGGGGAGGACGCCTCGGCGAAGTGCCTGCGCGGGATCCGCCCGGCCAGCCGGGCCAGCCGGCCCGCCTCGACCGCGTGCTTCATGGCCGCGGCCATCGTCGTGGGCCGCTGGGCCCGGGTGACGGCGGAGGCCAGCATCACCCCGGCGCACCCCAGCTCCATCGCCAGCGCCACGTCCGAGGCGGTGCCGGCGCCCGCGTCCAGGATCACCGGTACGCCCGCCCGCTCGACGATCAGCTCGAAGTTGTGCGGGTTGCGGATGCCGAGCCCGGACCCGATCGGCGAGCCCAGCGGCATCACCGCCGCACAGCCCACGTCCTCCAGCTTGCGGGCGAGCACCGGGTCGTCGTTGGTGTACGGCAGCACCGTGAACCCGTCGTCGACCAGGGTCTCCGCCGCGTCCAGCAGCTCCACCGGATCCGGCAGCAGGGTCCGCTCGTCGGCGATGACCTCCAGCTTGACCAGATCGGTGCCCAGCGCCTCCCGGGCGAGCCGGGCGGTCAGCACGGCCTCCCCGGCGGTGAAGCAGCCCGCAGTGTTCGGCAGCACCCGGATGCCCAGCCGCTGGAGCACCGACAGCACCGAGCCGTGCACGGACGGGTCGACCCGCCGCATCGCGACGGTGGTCAGCTCGGTGCCGGAGGCGACCAGCGCCCGCTCCAGCACCTCCAGGCTCGGCGCGCCGCCGGTCCCCATGATCAGCCGGGAGCCCAGCGGCAGCCCGCCGAGGACGAAGGGGTCGTCTGCCATGGCTCAGCCTCCCTGGACGGCGGTGAGGACCTCGACGCGGTCCCCCTCGGCGAGGGTCGTGGCCGCCCACCGCGTGCGCGGGACGACGGTCTCGTTGACGGCGGCGGCCACCCCGGAGGGCGCCGCGGTGAGGGTCCTGACGAGGGCGTCCAGCGCGGTGCCCGGGGCGACCCGCCTCGGCCGCCCGTTGACGGAGATGTTCATGCGGGCTGCTCCACGAGGACGGCGCCGAAGCGCCGGGGGGTGAACGGCCGGGCCTCGGGCGGCAGCTCCCCGCTCGTCAGGACCTCGGCCATCACGTCCCCGGTGACCGGGGTGAGCAGCACCCCGTTGCGGTAGTGCCCGGTGGCCAGCAGCAGCCCGTCGAGCCCCGACGGGCCGAGCAGCGGCGCGTTGTCCGGGGAGCCGGGGCGCAGACCGGCCCGGGTCTCGGTGAGGGGCAGCTCGGTGATCCCCGGCACCAGCTCGTGCGCGTCGCGCAGCAGCTCGTACACGCCCCCCGCGGTCACCGTCGTGTCCCAGCCCAGCTCCTCGCTGGTCGCGCCGACCACCAGCTCGCCGTTCTCCCGGGGCACCAGGTAGACCTGGCTGCCGCGTACCACCGCCCGCACGGTCCGGTTCAGGAAGGGCGCGCAGCGGCGGGGCACGGTCAGCCGCAGCACCTGCCCCTTCACCGGCCGCACCGGTGGCAGCACCTCGTCCGGCACGCCCGCCAGACGCCCGCTCAGGCTGCCGCCCGCGAGCACCACCCGGCCCGCGACCAGCGCGGTGCCGTCCGCCGTGGTGACCCCGGCGGCCCGGTCCCGCACGACGTCGAGCCGCTCGGCCCACGCCCGGTGGAACACCACCCCGGCCCGCTCACAGGCGGCCACCAGGGCCGACGCCAGCCGCCGCGGGTCGATCTGGTGGTCGCCGTCGACCCGCAGGCCGCCGCGCACACCGGGCGCCAGCATCGGCTCCAGGCGCCGGCAGTCCCGGCCCGACAGCCACTCCGACTCCAGGCCCGAACGCTGCTGGAGCGCGTGCAGTTCGCGCAGGTGGGCGCGGTCGTCGGCGTCCAGCGCGACGGCGAGCGTCCCGCAGCGGCGGTAGCCGAGGTCGTGACCGGTCAGCTCGGTCAGCTCGGCCGCGAAGTCCGGGTAGCGCCGGGCGGACTCCAGGTTCAGCGCGAGCAGCGTCTCCTCGCCGTAGTGCAGTTCGGTGACCGCGGCCAGCATCCCCGCCGCGACCCGCGCGGCCCCGCCGCCGGGCTCGGGGTCCACCACGGCCGTGGCGAGCCCGCGCTGCACGGCACGCCAGGCCGTGACCAGACCGATGATCCCGCCCCCGATGACGAGGACGTCGGACGTACGTGACGACATGGGCGTCCAGCCCCTCCCTTCGCCGGCATGACCCGGATCAGGTTCGTACGGTCGGAGGCCGCCAGCCTCCCTCTCAGCCCGGTGCGTCCGGGCTCCCGCGAGTGCTTGTACGGTGGCCACCCTAGCCCGCACGGCACGTCACTCGTAAGGGAGCCCCGCGCATGGCCCGCTCGCTCGACGGACTCGTCCTGGCGCCGGTGGCGGACCAGGCCCCGGGCCAGGTGGGGACGCGCACCCGGTTCGCGTACCACGAGCGGGACGGCGCCGTCTGGGCCGATTACACCGGCGGCGACGTCGTGCGCGGCCATCTGGTCGGCACCCGCGAGGGCGACCGGCTGGACTTCCGGTACGTGCAGCTCAAGCGGGACGGCACCACCTCCTCGGGGCACTGCGTGTCGGCGGTCGTGGAGCTGCCGGACGGGCGGGTGCGGCTGGAGGAGACCTGGGAGTGGGAGTCCCAGCCGGGGGCCGGGACGAGCATTGTGGAACAGGTCACCGAGCACGCCCCCTGACTGACGTTTCGTCAGTTGTCTATGGTGATCGGGTGAGCGAGCAGACACCGCAACAGAGCACGTCACAGCCGGGACGCGTGGTCGTCGTCGGCGCCGGCATGGCCGGGGTGCAGACCGCCGTGGCCCTGCGGGAGCAGGGCTACACGGGCACGGTCACGCTGATCGGCGCCGAGCCCCACCAGCCGTACGACCGGCCGCCGCTGTCCAAGGCCGTGCTGCTCGGCACGGCCGAGGGCTCCGCCTTCGACGTCGACTTCGAGTCCCTCGGCATCGAACTGCGGCTCGGCTGCGAGGCGCTGGGCGTGCGCCCCGCCGACCACGAACTGGACACCGAGGCAGGCCCCGTCGCGTACGACGTCCTGGTGCTCGCCACCGGCGCCGAGCCGGTCCGGCTGCCGGGCACCGAGGGCGTGCCCGGCGTGCACCTGCTGCGCACCCTGGACGACGCCGAGCGGCTGCGGCCCGTCCTCGCGGCCCAGCACCACATCGTGGTCGTCGGCGCCGGCTGGATCGGCGCCGAGTTCGCCACGGCCGCCCGCGAGGCCGGCTGCGAGGTGACCGTGGTGGAGGCCGCCGACCGGCCGCTGGCCGGCGCCCTGCCCGCCGAGGTCGCCGCGCGCATGACCGCCTGGTACGCCGACAGCGGCGCCGGGCTGCGCACCGGCGCGCGCGTGGAGCGCGTCGAGCCCGGCCTGGTGGAGCTCGCCGACGGCACACGGCTGCCCGCGGACGCCGTCGTCGTCGGCATCGGTGCCCGCCCGGCTACCGGCTGGCTGGCCGGCTCCGGCATCGAGCTGGGCGCGGACGGCGAGGTGGTGGCCGACGCCCACCTGCGCACCTCGGCCGAGGACGTGTACGCGGTCGGCGACTGCGCCTCCTTCCCCTCGGCCCGCTACGGCGCCCGGCTGCTCGTCCACCACTGGGACAACGCCCTGCAGGGCCCGCGCACGGTCGCGGCGAACGTCCTGGGCGAGCTCCCGGTGACCTACGACCCGGTGCCGTACTTCTGGTCGGAGCAGTTCGGCCGGTTCGTCCAGTACGCCGGCCACCACGCCGCGGCCGACCGCACGGTGTGGCGCGGCGACCCGGCGAGCCCGGCCTGGACCGTCTGCTGGCTGCGCGAGGACCGCCTGGTGGCGCTGCTGGCCGTCGGCAGGCCCCGCGACCTGGCCCAGGGCCGCCGCCTGATCGAGTCCGGCCGCCGCATGGACCCCGAGGCCCTGCCCGACCCGACCCGCCCGCTGAAGGACGCCACGGCCGACTGACCGGCGCCCCGCGAGGGGCACGGGGAACGGCGCCACCAGCCACGACGGCGCCCGCGTGACGCCCGCGGACGCACCACGCCACATCGCGGCCGGACCGGCGGAGCGCCTAGGCTGGTTCCCGTGACCGAGATTGACGCAAAGATCGATGCTCTCGTCCCCGCCTGGCTCACCCTCCCCGACATCGCCGAACAGCTCGGCGTCGAGGTGACGCGTGTGCGGCAGCTGGTCAAGGAGGGCCAGCTCATCGCCGTACGCCGTGGTGAGAACCGGGCGCTGCACGTCCCCGCCGCCTTCATCGACGGGGACAAGGTCGTCAAGGGCCTGTCCGGCACCCTGACGCTCCTGCGGGACGACGGCTTCACGGACGAAGAGATGATCGAGTGGCTCTTCACCCCCGACCCCACCCTGCCCGGCACGCCGGCGCAGGCCCTGAGCGAGAATCGCGGCACGGAGGTGAAGCGCCGCGCCCAGGCGCTGGCCGTCTGATCCGCACCGCATTCCGGGCGGCGTACCGGCCACGGCCCGTACGCCGCCCGCTCGCACGCCCATGGACACCCATGGGCACCGACCACGGGGGGACCCGCCCATGTCCGACGCCGCCCGCGCCGAGCTCGCCGACGCCCGCCTCTACCTCTGCACCGACGCCCGGGAGCGGCAGGGCGACCTCGCCGCGTTCCTGGACGCGGTCCTGGCCGGCGGTGTCGACGTCGTGCAGCTGCGCGACAAGGGCATGGAGGCGGGCCGGGAGCTGGAGCACCTGGAGGTGTTCGCCGACGCCTGCGCCCGGCACGGCAGGCTGCTCGCGGTCAACGACCGGGCCGACGTCGCCCACGCCGCCGGCGCGGACGTGCTCCACCTCGGCCAGGACGACCTCCCGGTCCCCGCGGCCCGCGCGATCCTCGGCCCCGACGTCCTGATCGGCCGCTCGACGCACGCCGAGTCCGAGGCCGCAGCGGCCGCCGTCCAGGAGGGCGTGGACTACTTCTGCACCGGGCCCTGCTGGCCCACCCCCACCAAGCCGGGTCGGCACGCCCCCGGCCTGGACCTGGTCCGGTACACCGCCGGCCTGGGCACCGAGCGCCCCTGGTTCGCCATCGGCGGCATCGACCTCGGCAACCTGGACGAGGTGCTGGAGGCGGGCGCCCGGCGGGTGGTCGTGGTCCGCGCGATCACCGAGGCCGACGACCCGGGAGCGGCCGCGGCGGAGTTCGCGAAGCGGCTGCGGCAGGCGTCCTGACCGCCGCTCGCCGGGGCCCTGTCCACGTTTTTGTCCAAGGGATGGACAGGAAGCCGACAATCCGGGCAAATTTCCCGCATTCGGTTGGGGTGCCGCCCACCCCTGGCTAACCTGCGGGTATGGCCCTCGGAACCGCATCCACCAGGACTGATCGCGCACGCACTGTGCGTGACATCCTCGCCACCGGCAAGACGGCGTACTCGTTCGAGTTCTACGCGCCGAAGACCCCTAAGGGCGAGAAGAGCCTGTGGAACGCGCTCCGCCGGGTCGAGGCGGTGGCCCCCGACTTCGTCTCCGTGACCTACGGCGCCGGCGGGTCCACCCGCGCGACCACGGTCAAGGAGACCCAGCAGATCGTCGTGGACACCACGCTCACGCCGGTCGCCCACCTCACCGCCGTGGACCACTCCATCGCCGAACTGCGCAACATCATCGGCCAGTACGCGGACGCGGGCATCCGCAACATGCTGGCCGTGCGCGGCGACCCGCCCGGCGACCCGATGGGCGACTGGGTGCCGCACCCGCGAGGGCTGACCTACGCGGCCGAACTCGTCCAGCTCATCAAGGAGTCGGGCGACTTCTGCGTCGGGGTCGCCGCCTTCCCGGAGATGCACCCGCGGTCCACCGACCCGGACACCGACGTCGCCCACTTCGTGGACAAGTGCCGTGCGGGGGCCGACTACGCCATCACACAGATGTTCTTCCAGCCGGAGTCGTATCTGCGGCTGCGCGACCGGGTCGCGGCGGCCGGCTGCGAGACCCCCGTCATCCCCGAGGTCCTGCCGGTCACCAGTGTGAAGATGCTGGAGCGGCTGCCCAAGCTCAGCAACGCGCACTTCCCGGACGCCCTGAAAGAGCGGATCCTCACAGCGAAGGACGACGCGGCGGCGGTACGCTCCATCGGTATCGAGTTCGCCACGGAGTTCTGCGCCCGGCTGCTGGCCGAGGGAGTGCCCGGACTGCACTTCATCACGCTCAACAACTCCACGGCGACCCTGGAAATCTACGAGAACCTGGGCCTGCACCACCCCCCGCAGGCCTAGACCGGCCGCACCGCGGTACGACACACTGCGTAGCGGCCACTGGGAGAGGGGCGTACATGGGCTGGACGGTCCTCTACATCGCGTTCGGCGTCGTCGCACTGTGGTTGCTGGGCGAGGTGCTGCTGCAGTACAAGGCGAGGCTGCGCTGGCGGCTGCTCGCCTTCGCGGGCTTCCTCGGCGTCGTCGTCGGCGTGCTGATGCCGTCGGTGCTCGTCATCGGCGCCGGTGCCATCGCGTTCGCGATCGGCCAGACCTACGTCACGCTGTCCTTCCGCCGCGGCTTCGCCTCCGGCTGGGCCGTCAAGCGTCCCGAGGCCGAGGCCGAGGGCACCGGCAGCAAGCGCCGGCGCGGCAGGGGCGCCCGGCACGAACCGGCCCTGGAGGTCTCCGGCCTGGAGGCCGCCGACGCCGGGGACGGCCTGGACGCCGACCACGGCCCCGACCTCGGCTACGGCGAGGACGACCGCGACGACGTGTTCACCCCGGCCCGCCAGCCCGAGCAGACGGCCGCCGAGAGCACCGCCGTCTACGCGCCGCAGCCGATGCCCGAGGACACCGGCTCCTACGGCGTCTACGGCGACGGCGCCTACGCGGCCGCCGCCCAGCAGCAGAGCGCCGACCAGTCCTACGCCTACGACTACTCGGGCTACGCCCAGCAGGGCTACGGCTACGACAACGGCCAGCAGGGGTACGCCAACTACTCCGACCCCTACATCGGCACCCAGTCCTACGGCGGCGCCTCGTACGACACCGGCTACGAGCAGCAGTACGGCCAGCAGGGCTACGGCCAGGACACGTACACAGGCGGCGGCTACGGCGAGACCCCGGCCGGCGGGGTCTGGGTCCCGCAGCAGCGCAGCGACGAGACCTACGGCGGCGAACTCCCGCAGGAGCAGCCGTACCCCTACCAGGGCAACGAGCAGCGCCCGGGCGCCGGGTACGACGAGCAGTACCGCTTCTGATCCGTGCCCGGGGCCCGCTCCCCGATCACTGCGAGCCCCGGAAGTCCGGTCCCTCCACGATCAGTCCCGCCACCAGCGCGCCGGACATCCCGGCGTGCGGCAGCCCGCCGCCCGGGTGCGACCAGCCGCCGACCGTGAACAGGCCGGGCAGCCCGGTGCTGTTGCCGGGATGCAGCAGGCGCCCGCCGGCGGCCGCGAGCGCCGGGGCGGGCAGCGCACCGCCCGGCGCCCCCGTGACCTCCTCGACGGAGGCCGGTGTGCGCACCTGAGTCCACAGGACGCGGTCCCGCAGTCCGGGCACGGCACGCTCGGCCACGGTGACCATGTCCCGCGCGTACCGGTCGACGGCCTCACCGCCGGCGCCGCCCTCCTGCCCGAGCCGCGCGGGGACCGTCGAGGTCAGGACGACCGCCTCGTGGGAGGCGTCCGGGACCAGCGCCGGATCACCGGGGCGCAGCACGGTGACGGTGGGCCGGACCGGGCGGTCCGCCGTTCCTCCCGGGCCGCCGAAGACCAGGTCCAGCTCGGCCTCCCGGTCCTCCGCGTGCACCACGGTCCGGTGGGCCGTGTCCGGGGGCCGCTCGCCGCGCAGGGCCAGCAGCACCGTCAGCCGGCTCGGCGTGCCCCCTTGCGGCGCGACCTCGCCGTCACCGCGCACCGCCGCTCCCGTGACCAGCCGGCCGAGCACCTCCGGGGCGACACCGGCCACCACGAAGTCCGCCTCGGCCACCGTGCCGTCGGCCAGCTCCACGCCCGCCGCCCGGCCGTCCCCGGCCAGGACCCCGGTCACCTCGGCACCGAAGGCGAACTCCACCCGCCGCCGCACGCACCGCTCGTACACCGCGCGCGCCAGCTCCCGGACGCCACCGCGTACGTACCAGGTGCCGAAGGCGTGCTCCATGTACGGCAGCACGGCCGCACTCGCCGGGGCGGTGCGGGGATCGAGGCCGTACGCGAGCGCGTGGCCCTCCAGGAGGGCCGCCAGCCGGTCGTCGCGCAGCTCCCAGGTGCCGATCTCGGCGAGCGTGCCCGCCCGCCGTGTGCGCAGCAGCCGCTTGTGCGGCACGGCCGGATACGGCTCCCGCTCGCCCAGCACCCGCCAGTCGGGCCACAGCGGCTCCTCCAGCAGCGGCCGCCGGGTGCGGTCCCAGGCCTCCCGGGCGCGCACCAGGAAGTCGCCCCAGCGCTGCCCTGCCCCCGCCCCCAGCGCCTCGTCGAGGGCCGCGACGACGCCCGCGCGGGAGGCGTTCGGCAGCGGCACCGCGGTGCCGTCCGCGAAGACGTGCCGCGCGGCCGGGTCGACCTGGACCAGCTCGACCAGGTCCTCCAGGGACTCCTTGCCGGTCTTGACGAACAGGTCGCGGTAGACGGCGGGCAGGGTGAGCAGCCCGGGGCCGGTGTCGAAGGCGAACCCGTCCCGCTCGAAGCGGCGCACCGCGCCGCCGTACGTCTCCGTACGCTCGTACACCGTCACCCGGTGGCCCGCGACGGCCAGCCGGGCGGCGGCCGCCATCGCGCCCATCCCGGCGCCGATCACCGCAATCCGTGCCATGACCGCGACTTTATCGACCGCCACCGACAGTCCCGTCCGCGGGCGGCCCCGGCGTGCTCAGCCCGGCGGTCCGGACACCGGCGGCCCCGGCAGCGGCGCGGCCGCCCGCCGCTCCCGCCGCCGCTGGGCCCGGCGCCGCAGGAAGCGCCGGATCCGGGAGACGAGGAACACCAGCACCACGAGACCGGAGACCAGCAGCACGCCCGCGACACAGGCCGCCGCCACCGGATGGAAGAGGGCGAACGAGACGATCCCGGCCACGCCGAGGTCCTCGGCGAGACTCAGGGCGATGTTGCTGAACGGCTCCGGCGAGGTGTTGACCGCCATCCGTGTCCCGGCCTTGACGCCGTGACTGGCCAGGGCGGTCGAACCGCCGATGAGCGCGGCCGCCGCGTCGGGCAGCGAGCCGCCGTGCCCGGCGAGCAGCGCTCCGACCCAGGCGCCCGCGAGCGGCCGGACGACCGTGTGCACCGCGTCCCACGCCGAGTCGACGTACGGGATCTTGTCGGCGACCGCCTCGCAGAGGAACAGCACGCCGGCCACGATCAGGACCTCGGGCCGCTGCAGCGTCTGCGGGACGTCGTCGCTCACGCCCGCCGCGCCGAGGAGGCCGAGCAGCAGCACCACCGCGTAGGCGTTGACGCCGCTGGCCCAGCCGCTGGTGAAGACCAGAGGGAGTACCGACACGGGAGCGATGGTAGCGAGGTGGCGGGCCGGCGTCGTCGGCCCCAGCGCGCGGAGGTGAGTACGGGTACTCAGACGCCCGGATGAGTACGCGCGCGGATGGGCCGGGCCCCGGGCGGACGGGAGAGTGGAGGCACGGCAGGGAGCGCGGCCCGGCACCGCCGACACGGGGCGGCGGAACGGCGTCCGCGCCCTCGCCGCTCCTTCCGCCGATCCGTCGGCGGAAGCGAGACACGGGGGACCCGCGGCGGACCACCACGGGGGAACGGGGAAGCGGGGAAACGGGGGCTCGGAGGGGGCGCCGGTCCGGCGGCGGACCGGCGCCCCCTCCGCCCGCTCGGCCCGCGCTCCGGCGCGCGCGGCCTCAGCGCCTCCCGCTCACCCGTCCCTGGAGCAGCCGGGACAGCGCGGCGTGGACGTCGTCCAGGGAGCGCTCCGGCTGGAAGGACTTCCAGTCCAGGGCGGCCACCAGCACCATGCCGACCAGCGCGGCCGCGGTGAGCTGGATGTCGATCTCCCCGCTGAACTCCCCGGCCGCCACCCCGTCGCGCAGCACCCCCTCCACGACGGCCACGGCCTCCTGCCGCACCACCATCAGCGTGGACTGCCAGGCGCGGTTGGTGCGCCACAGCTCGGCCACGTAGAGCTGGGTGAAGGCCGGGTAGCGGTCGATGAAGACCAGGCCCGCGCGGACCATCGCGTCCAGCGCGTCCACCTTGTCGCCGCCCTCGGCCGCGGTCCGCTCGGCGGCTTCCCGCAGGGAGGCGGTGAGCAGGCCCACGCCGTGCCGCAGCAGCTCCTCGAAGAGCACCGACTTGCTCGCGAAGTTGTAGTACACCGTGCCCTTCGCGACCCCGGCCCGCTCGGCGATCTCGTCCACGGTGGTGGCGGAGAAGCCCTGCTCGGCGATGAGCGTGACGGCCGCCTCGTAGAGCTTCTGCCGGGTGGCCTCGCGGCGCGTGCCGCCGCCGGTCGTGGCGCTGCTGCTTTCCATGGCCCTGATTGTCACAGGTACGCGCGCGTGCGGGGACTTCCCCCGGATCACAGGCTCAGCTCCGGGTGCAGCCGGTCCAGCGTCCACACCTGGCGGCGCCGGGCCGCGAGCGCTGTCAGGGCGAGGGCGCCCGCGGTGAACGCGGTCAGCACGGCGCACGCCTGCCACACCGGACCGAGCCCGCCGCCCGTGATCAGCCGGCGCAGGGCCGCCACGATGTAGCTCATCGGCAGGAACGGGTGGACGGCGTTGAAGAACCCGGGGCTGGTCTGCACCGGGTAGGTGCCGCCCGCCGAGGTCAGCTGGAGCATCAGCAAGGCCAGGACGAGGATCCGGCCGGCCGAGCCGAAGCGCGCGTTCAGCCACTGCACGAGCGCCGCGAAGCAGGCCGCCACGAGGAACAGGAAGCCGACCGTCCCGGCCGCCCGCACCATCCGCAGCCCGATCGCCCAGTGCAGCACGGCCATCAGGGCGGCCGTCTGCAGCACGCCGACCGCGACCACCGGCAGCCAGCCGGCCAGCGCGATCCGCCAGGCCGGCGAACCCGCCGCGAGGGCACGCCGGTTGAGCGGCGTGATCAGCATGTAGGCCACCATCGCGCCCACCCACAGGGACAGCGGGATGAAGTACGGGGCGAAGCCGGTGCCGTAGTTGCCGGCCTTGTGCAGGTCGTGCGAGGCGAGCTGGACCGGGTCGGCCATCACCCCGGTGCGCTTGTCGCGGCCCTGCTTGTCGTAGTCGGGGATCTTCTTCGCCCCGTCGTGCAGACCGCCGGAGAGCTTCCCGGAGCCGTCGACGAGCTTGTACATGCCGCCGTTCAGCGTCTGCGCGCCGGCGGCGGCCGTGCCGATTCCCTGGTCCAGTTTGTCCGCGCCCGTCTCGGCGGTGCCGAGCCCGGCGTGCAGCTTCTTGGCGCCCGCGGCGACCCGGGCGGCGCCGTCGTTCAGCTTGTTGATCCGGCGGACGGCGTCGTCCACGTCCTCGTAGAGGTGCGGTGCGCGGGCGGACAGGGCCCGGGCCTGCTTCTGGAGCGTGCCGAGGTTGGCCCGCATCGTCTTCAGGTCGCCGTCCTGATCGGCGATCAGGGTGTTGAGGTCGTCGGCGACCTCGGCCACGTCGGCGGCCGCCTGCCTGGCCTTCTTCAGGTCGGAGCAGGCGGGGTCCGGGACGACGGCGGTCTCGCAGCGCGCCTTGTAGACCTCGTCCAGGGCGGCCGAGGCGGCGTGGGCGGTCTTCGCCGCGCCCGGGGCGAGCTTCACCAGGACGGCGAGGTTGTGGCGCACCGCGTCGGCCGAGTCGGCGACCAGCCGTGCGGTGTCCCCGATGGTCTTCTCGTTGCCCTTGAGGAACGGGCCGGCCTTTGCGTAGACGCCGTTGACGTTGTCGGCGAGGGCCTGCGTGCCGTCGGCGACCCGTCGTGAGCCGTTCTCCAGGTCGCCCGCGCCCTTGGTGAGCTTCGTCAGGCCCGTGGAGAGCTTCGAGCTGCCGTTCTTGGCGTCCTTCAGGCCGTCGGCGAGGTCCTTGGAGCCCTTCTCCGCCTTTCCGAGGCCGCCCTTGAGCCGGTCGGCGCCCTCGGCGGCCGTCACGGTCTTGTCGTGGATGGAGGAGAAGGAGATGAAGATGCGGTCAAGGAAGGTGCGGGACGCCTTTTTGGACGCGGCCGAGCGGACCTCGCTGAACACCGACCGGGAGATCTGCCCGACGATGTAGTTGTTCGCGTCGTTGGTCCGCACCCGCAGCGCGCCCGGCCGGGGCGAGTCGCCCGAGCTGGAGGCGATCCGCCGGCTGAAGTCGGACGGCATCGTCAGGGACAGGTAGTAGGTGCCGTCCTCGACGCCGCGCCGGGCCTCGGCGTCGCTCACCCGGTGCCACTCGAAGGTCCGGCTCCCGCGCAGCCCGTCCACGAGGTCGTCGCCGGCGGTGATCCTCTTCCCGCCCGCCGTGGCGCCCTTGTCGTCGTTCACCAGGGCCACCGGGATGCGGTCGAGACGGCCGTAGGGGTCCCAGAAGGACCACAGGTACAGGGCGCCGTAGAGCAGGGGCAGCACGAGCAGCGCGACCAGGGCGGCGCGCGGCAGCTTCCCCCGCCCGAAGCGCCTCAGCTCAAGCGCGGCGAGCCTCGGCGAGCGCATCGGCCGCCTCCTTTCCCGCGGTGGAGACGCGGACGCAGTCCTCGGGAGCGGTGCGGCACACGGCCACGACCGTCGTCCCCGCGCGCGTGAGGGAGCGCAACAGCTCCCAGACCTCGGCGCGTTCGCCGTCCGACAGCTTCATCTCGACGTCGTCGACGGCGATCAGCCGGGGCGCGCCGAGCAGGGCCAGCGCGAGGGACAGCCGCAGCTCCTGCGGGCGCTCCAGGTCCCGTACGGCCGTCCGGGAGCCCTTGGGCAGCGTCTCCGGGTCGAGCCCGGCGGCGGCCAGGGCCGCGTCGACGCGCAGCCGTGCCTCGTGCCGGCGCTGCGCCCGCGGCCGCCTCAGCTCGCGCAGGGAGTCGCCGAACCTGCGCTGCACCAGGGCGCGCTCGCGCAGGTGCTCCCCGACGGTCAGGGCCGGTTCGAGGTCGGTGACCCCGGCCACGTTGGCCACGGCGCCGATCCGGCGCACGGCCGCCATGTGCCGGGGAAGTTTGAACTCGCCCACCGTGGCGACTCCTTCGGTGGGCTTCATCCGTCCGGTGAGCGAGAGCAGCAGACTCGTCCGGCCGGAGCCGGACGGTCCCTCGATGGCGATGAGCGAGCCGGGCTCCGCCGCCAGGGTGATGCCGCGGAAGGCCCACCCCCGCGGCCCCTTGAGTCCGAGCCCGTCGGCCGTGACGTGCACGCCGTCCACAAGCCCCCCTGCGTGCTAGACAATATTTGAACTGACTGGTCAGTGCAAAAATACGCCCGAACCTACGATCGAGG
This sequence comes from Streptomyces sp. WI03-4A, assembly GCF_033792105.1. Taxonomy (NCBI): domain Bacteria; kingdom Bacillati; phylum Actinomycetota; class Actinomycetes; order Kitasatosporales; family Streptomycetaceae; genus Streptomyces; species Streptomyces sp. WI03-4A. Next base: position 10,143 of record NZ_JARAUO010000040.1, on the reverse strand, counting down.
CAAAGGCGCAGGTCAGATCGGATTGTCAGTGCCATACCTCACGATGGGCACATACGGCACCCGTGCCGTCACCCAGACGACAGGAGGTTCGTCATGGCCAACTCGTCCGCAGCCGCCGCCCACCGGCGCCGCGCCACCGGCCCTGCCCCCTCACTGACCGGACCGGCGAGCGACGTCCACCCCGTGCTCCGCCGGGCCACGGCCCCGCCCGCCGCCCTCGACCTGCTCGCCCAGGCACGCGCCGGACTCGAGGAGGCCGACCGCCTGGAAACACCCAACGAGCGGTACGCCACGGCCCACCTGGCCGCCCTGCGCACCGCCGCCGCCGTGCTCGCCGCCCGCGGCCGCCCGGAGCCGTCCCCGCGCCGCCGGGCCCGGATCCGCAGCGCCTGGGAGGTGCTGCCCGAGATCGCCCCCGAACTCACCGAGTGGAGCGCCCTCTTCGCCTCCGGCGCCGCCCGCCGCGCCCGCGCCGAGGCGGGCATCCAGGGAGCGGCCGGCCGGCGCGACGCCGACGACCTGATACGCGACGTGGCGATGTTCGTCCGCATCGTCGAGCGGATGCTGGTGCTCCAGCCCGTCCTGCCCCAGCCCCGGCAGGACGCCGACGAGTCACCCGGGCCGCCGGCCCGCGGTGACCTCCCGGACGCGGGCTGACCCGAGGTGTCCGCCGTACGAGACGGACACGGGCGCCCGCCCCCGTGATGACCGGCCACGGCGGCGGAGGCAATAGGGTGGACAGCGCCTGAAGCCTTCCCTCCACCCGCGACCGGGCCGGGGAGGCACCCCGTTCGCGCCGCCGGGCAACAGGCGGTGCCGCGCCGAGGAGTCAACTGACGTGTCGGACCCGATGCGCCCCCGCGCCTCCCTCCGTACCGCCGTGGTCTGGGAGGTCCTTCAGGACGCCCTCGACCGCCGGGTCAAGGCCACGGGGCGGGACGCGCTGGACGTCCTCGACACCGGGGGCGGCAGCGGCAACTTCGCCGTGCCGCTCGCCCGCCTCGGGCACCGCGTCACCGTCGTCGACCCCAGCCCGAACGCCCTGTTCGCGCTGGAGCGCCGCGCCGCCGAGGCCGGCGTCGCCGACCGGGTCACGGGCGTCCAGGGCGACGTCCACGGCCTGTTCGACGTCGTCGGGCGCGGCGGCTACGACGCGGTCCTGTGCCACGGCGTCCTGGAGTACGTGGACGACCCGGCCGAGGGCATCCGCAACGCGGTCGCCGCGCTGCGCTCCGAGGGCGTCCTCAGCCTGCTCGCCGCCGGTCTCGGCGGGGCCGTCCTCGCCCGGGCCCTGGCCGGCCACTTCAAGGAGGCCAAGCAGGCCCTGGAGGACCCCGAGGGCCGCTGGGGCGCCGGCGACCCGATGCCGCGCCGCTTCACCGCCGAGCAGCTCACCACGCTGGTGGAGGACGCCGGCCTCCGGGTCGGTGCCGTGCACGGCGTACGGGTCTTCGCCGACCTCGTGCCGGGCGTCCTGGTCGACACCGAGCCCGGTGCCCTCGACGCGCTGCTGAGGCTGGAGGCCGCGGCGGCCGAGCTGTCCGCCTTCCACTCGGTGGCCACCCAGCTCCACGTGCTGGGTGAGACACGAGGGGCGCCGGAGGCCTGAGCGCACGGCGGGACCGGTCGCTGATCAGGGGCGCGACGGCACATGGAGTACGCCACAAGCCCCCCGATCGAGCGGTTTGCGCCGTATGATCGAGGCACACCGTCCGGCATGACGGGTCGGCCGCCGGGGAATGGAAGCCTCAGCGAGCCGGGACGCTCATGGCGGATTTCGGTTGGCCTGTTGGCGTAGAGGGGCGGGTTTCACGGGGGCGATTCCCTGCCTATCCTGAAGGGACCCCCCGGGTCGCCCCGGCGACCGCACGATGAGGAGGACTCCGTGCCGCTCTCGGAGCACGAGCAGCGCATGCTCGAGCAGATGGAGCGAGCGCTGTACGCCGAAGATCCCAAGTTCGCGTCGGCGCTTGAGGGAAGTGGGCTGCGGACGTACACCCGGCGGCGGGTCTACCAGGCGGTCGCGGGCTTCCTCGTGGGTATCGCGCTCCTCATGGCCGGAATGGTGGCCAAGCAGATCTGGGTCAGCGTGGTGGGCTTCCTCGTCATGTTGGGCTGCGCCGTCCTCGCCGTCACGGGCTGGCGCAAGGCCCCCAAACCCGGTGAACAGCCCGCGGCGGGCGCCGTACGCAGCCAGGTGCGGCCCAAGCGCTCCATGATGGACCGGATCGAGCAGCGCTGGCAGCGCCGCCGGGACGAGCAGCAGGGCCACTGACGCCACAGACATCCGTGAAGGGGTGACCACCACCAGGTGGTCACCCCTTCACGTGTCCCTGCGGCAGGCCCGGGCACGCGCCCGGGCCCTTCCCTCAGCCCTGCTGCCCTGACGGCTTGCGCAGTGCCGGGCGGGCCGCCGCCGCACGCGCCCTGACCGCGGCCCACCGGGCCGCGAGCGCCCAGAGCACCCGCGCGGCGGAGCGCGGCGCGAACAGCGCCCGCAGCCGGGTCCGCCGGCCCGCCGCGCCGTTCAGCGCGGCGATCACCCGGCGTACGTCCTCGGCCAGACCCGCCGCCGGGCGCGGCCGCGGCGCGTACAGCACCTGCTCCAGCGCGTCCGCCACCCGGTGCACCGCGGCCCCGGCCACCGGGTCGAGGTGCCCGAGACGGACGATCCGGGCGGCCGCCTTGCGCGCGGTCTGCGACTCGTCCGGCGGGATGCCGAGGTCCCAGGCGCTGTCCGTCAGCTCCTGCCAGGCGGCCAGCGTGTGCGTCGCCGCCCCTTCCTCGGTCCGGGCGTGCGCGCCGAGCCGGACCGACCGCAGCCGTGTCCGCCACAGCATCGGCGCCAGCGGGACCGCCAGCGCGGCCAGCACGGCCAGCGCGATCAGCCCGAGGCCCAGCAGATGCCAGGAGTCCCCGCCACCGCTGTGCGCCGCCGCCGCGGCGGACGGGCTGTCGCACGCGTCCAGCTTGCGCAGCTTTGCGCTGCAGCTCTCGCTCTCCGAGGCCGACGCCGAGGGTGCCGGGGAGGCGTTCCTGGACGGCAGCGCCTCGTCCGGCTGCGAGGTGCCGGGGGTGTCCGACTGGGTGTACGACGGCACGGTGCCCCGGGTCGGGGTCGGCTCGAAGCGGGTCCAGCCCACGCCCTCGAAATACAGCTCGGGCCAGGCGTGCGCGTCCTTCAGGGACACCGAGACCGAGCCGTCCGCCTGCGGGGTGCCGGGCGCGAAGCCCACCGCCACCCGGGCCGGGATGCCGAGCGTGCGGGCCATCGCCGCCATCGCGAAGGAGAAGTGGACGCAGAAGCCCTGCTTCTTCTCCAGGAAGTTCGCGATCGCGTCCGGGCCCCGGCCGACCTCCACCTGGGTGTCGTACTGGAAGCCGCCGTTGACCGCGAAGTACTCCTGGAGCTTGACCGCCTCCTCGTAGTGGCTCGCCGCGCCCGCGGTGACCTCCTCGGCGGTCCTGGACACCACCTTCGGCAGCCTGGACGGCACCTTGGTGTACTCGCGCTTCAGGACGGCGGGCGGCTGCCCGGCGGCGGCCAGCTGCTCGGCGGTGGGCTGCACGTGCAGGCTCTTGACCTGGTAGGTCTCACCCCGGGTGTTCTGCCCGTGGTCGCCCACCAGGGTCATGCCGGCCGGCTCGTACCGCCAGTTCCCGCTGATCCGCACACCGCTCGGCGGGTACGGCATCGGCAGCCAGTCCTGCGCGTACCAGTCCGCCGCCGTCACCGTGGTGCGCACCGTGGTCCGCTTGACGTCCGGGCCCAGACCGGCGGGCGTCGGGAAGACGTCCGGCACGTCGACGATGTGCCGCTGGGAGGGCTTCCAGGTGGTGCCGTCGAAGTCGTCCAGGGACACGATCCGCAGGTACATGTCCGACAGATCGCCGGAACTCGTCCTCAGCGACAGCACCCGGCGGTCGTTGTCCACGTTCAGGCTGTCGCGCAGCGACACCAGCGGGTTGACCGCGGAGATCGTGCCGCCGTTCCCGTGACCCGCGCCGACGCCAGCTCCGGTGCCCTCCAGCAGACCGCCCTGCATCGCGGGCAGCGCCAGCGGCACCACCAGGGCGACGCCGAGGGCGACCGCGCCGATCCGCCGCCCGGTGCGCACCGGGGCCACCGCGCCGCCGTCCGGCTCGCCCGGGGCGCGGGCCGGGCCGCCGAAGACCCGGCCCCACTGGGCCAGCCGGTCCCGGCCCTCGGCGAGCAGCAGCATCAGATAGCCGGCCGCCGCGATCAGGAACCACAGCCAGCCGGCGCCGTCGGACAGCCCGGCGGCCACCGAGTACAGCGCGAGCAGTGGCAGCCCGGCCGGGGCCGCGCTGCGGAACGTCACCGCGAGTGTGTCCACCAGCAGGCCGATCACCAGGACACCGCCGACCAGCAGCAGCTTGATGCCGTCGGTGAGCGGTGCCGGGATCGCGTACCGGCCGACGTCGTCCGAGCCCTGCCGGAGCAGGTCGGCGAAGTGCCCGACGGTACCGGGACCGGGGAGGACCCCGAGGACCGCCTGCTGCCGGGCGAAGACCAGGGTCAGCAGCATCAACGTGACCGCTACCTGCGCCGCCACCGTCAGCGGCCGGGCCAGCGGCACCCGCCGGGCCGCCGCCCCGACGCCGGTCTGCACCGCGACCAGCAGGACCGCCTGGAACAGCCAGGTCGGCTGGTCGACCAGGGGCAGCAGCGCGCACGAGGCCATGAGGGTGGCCGCCGCCGCGCACAGGGCCAGTCGTGCCCGCCCGCTCATACCGGTGCCTCCCCGCTCACGGAGGTCAGCCCGGAGCGTTCCCGGTCCGCCTGCCGCCACAGACCGTTCAGCGAGGCGCCGCGCGGCACACCCAGCGCCGTCCAGCCCGCCTCGCGCAGCATGCGCAGCCGCTCCGCGGGCCGCTCGCCCGGCCCCGGCACGTCGGTCGCCTCCCGCGCCCAGGTGCCGGGGTCCAGCACGAAGGCGACGGCGGCGCCGCTGCGCTGGCGCATCCGGGCGACCACCGCGGCCTGATCCTCGTCCAGGTCTCCCAGGAAGGCGACCAGCAGTCCCTCGTTCCCGCCGCGCAGCAGGTCGTACGCCCGGGACAGGCCGGTTCCGTCGGAGTGGTCGATCACCGCCAGGGTGTCCATCATCAGCCCGGCCGCGTCCGCGGAGTTCTGGCCGGTGCCCGCGAACCCGTCGGCGCCCTCCCCGGGCACCGAGCTGCCGTTGTCCGTCAGCAGCCGCACCGTGAAGCCCCGCTCCAGCATGTGCACCAGGACCGACGCGGCGCCCGAGACGGCCCACTCGAAGGCCGAGTCGGGGCCGGCGCCCTCGTAACCGATGGCCCGGGTGTCCAGCAGGACCGTGCAGCGCGAGCGCCGGGGCTGCTCCTCGCGGCGCACCATCAGCTCGCCGTAGCGCGCGGTGGAACGCCAGTGCACCCGGCGCAGGTCGTCGCCGTAGCGGTACCCGCGCGGGATCACGTCGTCCTCGCCCGCCAGGGCCAGCGCGCGCTGCCGTCCGTCGCCGTACCCCTTGGCCTCGCCGCTGAGCCGGACCGGAGCCAGCGGGTCCACCCGCGGGATGACGGTCAGCGTGTCGAACGTGGAGAAGGCGCGGGTCAGCTCGCACATCCCGAACGGGTCGGTCAGGCGCAGCTGCAGGGGGCCCAGCGGATAGCGGCCGCGCAGGTCGGAGCGGACCCGGTAGGACACCTCGCGGCGGCCGCCCGGCTCCACCCGGTCCAGCACGAAGCGCGGCCGGGGCCCGAGCACGTAGGGCACCCGGTCCTGGAGCATCAGCAGCCCGGTGGGCAGCCGGGAGACGTTGTCCATCCGCAGGTGCACCCGGGCCTCGGCGCCCGCGGGCACGCGCGCGGGGGAGAGCCGGCGGTGCCCGGCCACCCGGTGGCGGGTGCGGTGGAGCACGCCGGCGCAGAGCAGGGGCAGGACGGCCAGCAGCAGGCCCACCCGCAGCAGGTCGCTCTGGCCCAGCACGTACGCGCAGATCGCGGCGGCGATCCCGGCGGCCAGGAAGGAGCGCCCGCGGGTGGTGAGCCCCGCCAGGGCCGTACGGATCCCGCCCGCCTCCCCGCGGTCGGCCTCCGCCTGCCCGGCCCCCCCGGCGCTCATCACAGACCCCGCGGGGGCTGCTGGGGATAGGCCGGGATGGTGCGGCCGAGGCCGCCGAAGCCCGGCTGCTGGCCCGGTGCCGCGGGGACGGCCGTGTGCTGGATGATCTCCTGCACGACCTGTTCGGCCGTGCGGCGGTTGAGCTGCGCCTGGGCGGTGGGCAGCAGCCGGTGCGCGAGGACCGCGACCGCGAGCGCCTGCACGTCGTCCGGCAGCGCGTACTCCCGGCCGGCCAGGGCGGCGGACGCCTTGGCGGCGCGCAGCAGGTGCAGCGTCGCGCGCGGGGAGGCGCCCAGTCTCAGGTCGGGGTGGCTGCGCGTGGCCGCGACCAGCTCGACCGCGTACCGGCGCACCGCCTCGGAGACGTGCACCCCGCGCACCGCCTCGATCAGCTTCACGATCTCGTGCGCGTGCGCCACCGGCTGGAGGTCCTCCAGCGGGGAGACGCCGCCGTGCACGTCCAGCATCTGCAGCTCGGCCTCGACGCTCGGGTACCCGACCGAGACCCGGGCCATGAAGCGGTCGCGCTGGGCCTCGGGCAGCGGGTAGGTGCCCTCCATCTCGACCGGGTTCTGCGTGGCCACCACCATGAAGGGACTGGGCAGTTCGTAGCTGTGCCCGTCGATGGTGACCTGCCGCTCCTCCATGGACTCCAGCAGCGCCGACTGGGTCTTGGGGGAGGCGCGGTTGATCTCGTCGCCGATCACGATCTGGGCGAAGATGGCGCCCGGCTTGAACTCGAAGTCCCGGCGCTGCTGGTCCCAGATGGACACACCGGTGATGTCCGACGGCAGCAGGTCGGGCGTGAACTGGATACGCCGCACCGAGCAGTCGATGGACCGCGCCAGCGCCTTGGCCAGCATCGTCTTGCCCACGCCGGGGACATCCTCGATCAAAAGGTGTCCCTCGGCGAGCAGTACGGTCAGCGAAAGCCGTACGACCTCGGGCTTGCCCTCGATCACACCCTCCACCGACCTGCGCACCCGCTCCACAGTGGCGGTCAGATCAGTGAGGCTCGCTCGATCGTCATAGGTCGTCACCCGGCCCTCCTCGGCCCGTTCTTACTCGGGCCGACGCTCTGCGATGCGAAACCGGCCCACCCCGAAAACACGGACACCGCGTGGAAAAGGTTCCACGTGACGTCCACACCCCGCATTCTTGCTGCCGTTACCGATTCGTGTCACTCGCCTGTGGACAACTGCCCGCACTATGTCGGGCTTGCGTTCTTTTCGGCGGGCTCTCGCGGTGCGGTGGCGCGTTCAAGCCGGGTCGATCTCGCGCAGCCGGCCGGTCGTCACGTCGAAGACGAAGCCGCGCACGTCGTCGGTGTGCGGCAGGAACGGCGAGGTGCGCACGCGCCGCATCGACTGCCGCACGTCCTGGTCGGCGTCACGGAAGGCCTCCACGGCCCAGGACGGGCGCTGGCCGACCTCCATCTCCAGGTCGTGCCGGAAGTCCTCGGTGAGGGTCTGCATGCCGCAGCCGGTGTGGTGGATCAGCACGACGCTGCGGGTGCCGAGCGCGCGCTGGCTGATGGTCAGGGAGCGGATCACGTCGTCGGTGACGACACCGCCGGCGTTGCGGATCGTGTGGCAGTCGCCGAGTTGCAGGCCGAGCGCCCTGTGCAGGTCGATCCGGGCGTCCATGCAGGCCACGACCGCGACGCGCAGGACCGGCCGGGCGTCCATGCCCGGGTCCCGGAACGCGGCGGCGTAGTGCTCGTTGGCCTCGACCAGGCGGTCCGTGACGGTGCCCCCGCCCGCGGTGGCGCCGTCGCCGGACCCGGTACCGCCGGACCCGGTGTCTGCGGACCCGGTGGGAGCTGCTGCCGAAGTCGTCATGGCCACGACACTACTGGTCACCCGAGGTCCCGGCCGGGTGGGAGAGCGGATGAAGTACGTCACCGTGGCGCGTGGTGAGCTGATCCACACGGAGGGCAAACAGGGCCCGCGAGGGTGAATCCGCCCGAAGTGCGGACCGTGCCGGGATGCGGTACGCGACGCGCAGGCCGGTTGATTGACCGCGCGACACGGTGGACTAAAGTGGCGCGAAGCGGGAGGCGCGGCTCTCCCTGCTGGTGAAACCCCAGGAGACCCCGGCACGACACCCGGACCGTCTCCCCGCGTGCGCGGCGCGTACGTACGGCTCGGCCTCCTCCCGCTCCCGGTCGGCTGACGCTTCCGGCGCCGGCAGGCCACCCCTTCACAGAGCGGGCGGGGACCCGGCGGTGCGTACCGCCCGCCGGACCTGAGAGGCCCCCTTGAGCCAGAGTCGACACGTCCCGGTGATGCTCCAGCGGTGCCTGGACCTGCTGGCACCCGCGCTGGAGCGGCCGGGAGCGGTGGTCGTCGACTGCACCCTCGGCCTCGGCGGCCACAGCGAGGCGCTGCTGACCCGGTTCCCCGAGGCGCGGCTGATCGGCCTCGACCGCGACAAGGAGGCACTGCGGCTCTCCGGCGAGCGGCTCGCCCCCTTCGGTGAACGCGCCACCCTCGTGCACGCCGTCTACGACGAGCTGCCCGAGGTGCTGGACCGGCTGCGCGTCCCGCGCGTGCGGGGCGTCCTGTTCGACCTCGGTGTCTCCTCCATGCAGCTGGACGAGGCCGACCGGGGCTTCGCCTACGCCCAGGACGCGCCCCTCGACATGCGCATGGACCAGACGACCGGCATCAGCGCCGCCGAGGTCCTCAACACCTACCCGCCGGGCGAACTGGTGCGCATCCTGCGCGCCTACGGCGAGGAGAAGCAGGCCAAGCGGATCGTCTCCGCCATCGTCCGCGAGCGCGAGAAGGAGCCGTTCGACAACAGCGCGCGGCTCGTCGAGCTGATCCGGGACGCGCTGCCGCAGGCCGCCAAGCGCACCGGCGGCAACCCGGCCAAGCGCACCTTCCAGGCCCTGCGCATCGAGGTCAACGGCGAACTGTCCGTCCTGGAACGGGCGATCCCGGCCGCGGTCAAGGCGCTCGACGTCGGCGGCCGCGTCGCCGTGCTGTCGTACCACTCGCTGGAGGACCGGCTGGTGAAGCAGGTGTTCGCGGCCGGCGCCGCGTCCACCGCGCCGCCCGGACTGCCGGTCGTGCCCGAGCGCTACCAGCCGCGGCTCAAGCTGCTCACGCGCGGTGCCGAACTTCCCACCGAGGAAGAGATCGCCGAGAACCGCAGGGCCGCCCCGGCCAGGCTGCGGGGCGCCGAGCGGATCAGGGAGGACGCCGAGTGAGCGGAACCGGGTCGGTTGGGTTTCCGGACGCACCCGTCGGCGCGCCGGAGCCACCGGAGGACCAGTGAGCAGGAAACCCGAACTCAAGGGGAGGGCGGCCCGGCTCGCCCGGCTCTTCCCGGTCGGCCGTGCCCGGGCGGCCCGCGCCCCGTTCGTCCTTCTCGTCGTCCTGCTGCTCGGCGGCGGTCTCATCGGGCTGCTGGTGCTGAACTCCGCCCTGAGCGAAGGCTCGTTCAAGCTCGACGCCCTGCAGAAGCGGACGAAGAACCTCACCGACGAGGAACAGGCGCTGCAACGGGACATCGACGCCTACTCGTCCCCCGACGCCCTGCAGCGCCGCGCCCGTGAGCTGGGCATGGTCCCGGGTGGTGACCCGGCCTTCCTCGGTCCCGGCGGCACCGTCAAGGGCGTGCCGAACGCGGCCGGTCCCGAGCCCGCCGCCCTCACCGACCCGCTCGCCCCGGAGAGCATCGCCCCGGCCGCAGGACCCGGTGCCTCCGCGAGCCCCGCCACCTCGGCCACCCCGGCGCAGCCCCCCGCGGACCCGGCGAACCCCGCGGACCCCGCGGTCCCGGCGAACCCCGCGGACCCGGCCGACCCCGCGGCTCCGTCCACCCCCACCGCCCCGGCCCAGGCGCCCGGCGCGCCGGCGGTCGTGGCGCCGCTCACCACCCTCCAGCCCGCACCCACCCCGACCCCCGGCAGGTGACGGAAGTGTCCGACAGGGAACCGCCGCGCCGCCGCGTGCCCGGCCCCGCGAAGCCGCCCCGTCCGAGGGGCCCCGTCCGGCGCCAGCCCGGGCCCGGCGCCCGGC
>NZ_JARAUO010000039.1:0-94570 GCF_033792105.1 Streptomyces sp. WI03-4A | reverse complement strand
GCCCTGCTTGCGCAGGTACATCACGACCGGCTCGTCGTGCTCCGAGGAGACGACCAGCTGCTTGATGTTGAGGATCAGGTCGGTGACGTCCTCCTTGACACCCGGCACGGTGGTGAACTCGTGCAGCACGCCGTCGACCCGGATGCTGGTGACAGCGGCACCGGGGATCGAGGAGAGGAGGGTACGGCGGAGGGAGTTGCCGAGGGTGTAGCCGAAGCCCGGCTCCAGCGGCTCGATCACGAACCGGGAGCGGAACTCGTCGACGACCTCTTCGGTCAACGAGGGACGCTGAGCAATCAGCACGACGTATGGCCTCCAGAGTGGGGCGCCCGCTATATGACGCCGTGGACACACGTAAGGGTACGGGCGGATCGGCCTGCCCACGGTGCCGAACCGCCCACGGACCACTCCGGACGGAATCGTTTCGCTGCCTGAGATCGGCGCAACCCCGCTTCGGTCCGCGATGCGGGCCTTACCTGACCCCCACCGCAAGACCGCAGCATGCGGGCCCGGACGTACGCCGCAACCGCCTTCACCCGGGCGGGAGGTTCAGCCAGGTGATGCCACGCCAGTTATGCCTCGCAGCACAGTAGTTCGGCGACGGCGTGCCGCTGGTCGGGTGACCGGACAGCGTATGACAGCTCGTTCGCTTCTTTCCCTTCTCACCTTCACTCCCGCCGCAGTCTCGTGGGAGCCCTGGTCAACCGCATGGCCGGGTGGCGCCGCAGCGATAGATACACGGAGGCGCGAGGACTGTTGCGTCGGCGTCAGCAGCGGCTCAGTCGTCGAAGTGCTGTCTCTTGCCCTTATCGCGTCCGTTCTTGTCCTTGCTTTCGTGGTCCTGGTGGTCACCCTGTTCGTGCGCGGGCGGCACTCTGCGGGCCGGTGCAGCGCAGCAGGTCACCCCGGCGCGCTCTGTCCGCCCGGGAGCGAGCGGGGCGCCGCCTGGCGGGCCTCGCGGACGCTGCTGACGCACCGAAATGGACTGGTCGCATTGCATGCAAGGCTATAAGAAGTCGTACCGCAACCCTCTTGAGGCCCTAGGTCCCTCTAAGGTCGGCCGTATTCTTGTCCGCAGTCGCAGGATTGGCGGTTAGCTGCACTCCAGGGGGTGCCGTGGCATCAGGCCGCCGACAGCACCGGAGACGCACCAGTGACACCAATGCGCGACGGAATGGCGGAGGAGATCCACACCTTCGACGGCGTCCTGGTTCCCGCCACGCAGCATGATCGAATGGGGGACGGCATCTTTGCGGACGGGCACCCGGGTTCGGAACGATCTCGGCCTGTGCTCGCGAGGACAGGCCCCGAGTGGACGCTGTTCGATCTGGTGCGGCACCTGGGTACGGGCCAGCGCTGGTGGGCCGCGATCGTCGCCGCGGGCCCGGCCGAGGCTCCGCCGGCCAAGGATGCCGCCGAGGCGCCGCGCGAGCTCGAGGCGCTGCTGGCCTGGTAGGCCGAGTCGAACGAGCTGCTGCTGAGTGCGCTGCGCGAGGCTGGCCCGGAGCGCGAGTGCGGGACGTGGTCGAGCGCCGGCGGGTCGCCGGCGAATGCCTGGGGCGCTGCCCGGCGCCAGGTGCACGAGGTGCTGGTGCACACATACGACGCCCAGCTCGCCGCAGGCGCCGTGCAGCCGATACCGGCGGACGTCGCGATCGACGGCGTGGCCGAGTTTCTCGACACCTGCAACTCCACCCCGGCGGCCTGGCCGCACGAGGCCGCCACCATCCACTACCACGCCACCGAGGGCCGCTCCTGGCTCCTCGCGCTGGACGGCACCGGCGCCTGGCCCGCGCCCCTCACGGACGACACCGGGCCCGCCTCCGCTTCGGCCACGGGCACGGCCGAGCAGTTCTCCTCTTCGTCTGGGGTCGCCTCACGCTGAGCGACCTGAAGATCGAGGCTGACAAGCAGGTGTTCGAGCAACTGATCGCCTGGGAGCCCGAGGAGTAGCCAGTCAATACCGCCAGCGGACGGTCTCGATGACGTCCGCGTCGGTGAACATCGCGAAGTCGGCGCAGTCAGAGCAGACACCAGGTCCAGCACCACGGCGTCCAGTAGCCGGCGGGCCTCCGCTCGTTCCCCGCCGCGCACTTGATGACGACCTGCTGACCCCTTAGGACGTGCACCTCGTCGCCGGGGGCGAGCATCAAGGGACGGTCGAGCACGTAGATCGCGTCCGGGTCGAAACGCAGCTCGTTCAGAATCATCGCTCTGTCCGCCGTTACCGGCTCGCCCTGCAGCCTCATGGACACAGGATGGTGCATGCGAGTCGGGTGAGCAGCGTCTGCGGTCGCCCGGATCGGCGCCCGCCCGCGGCCCCGGCGTTCCAGCCTACGAAGATGGCGGCACGCTGCTGGCTACCGAGAGCACGCGTCCCGTCCGGCGCGGTCAGGATCGGTCATGGTGCGCCGGGCCCAGTGGTACGGGTCGGTGAAGCGGCGGTCGGTGACCACGATGTACGCGAGCGCGTGAGCCGCCTGGGCCACGGAGCCGCGCACCGTGTCGTCCGCGTGCGGCACCACCATCTCCAGGACGCCGACGCAGTCGCCGCCGTGCGTCACCGGCGCCACGACCGGCACCCGCCGTCGGCCTCGCCCTCCTCGAGCAGCCGCTGGCTGCGGAGCACCTTGTCGTACCGGCTCCCGGGCAGCCCGATCCGCTGCGCCTCGCCGAGCGACTCCGCCGCCATGCCGGCCCGGGGCGGCCGTACGGCCTCCTGCCCGATCACGTCGACGAACAGAAACGACACGTCGCCCGCGCCGAACCGCTTCTCCAGATTCCGGGCCATCACATCCACCGATTCCACGGGCGCCGCATCCTCCGCGGCCCTCAGAACCTCGTCCAGGCCCAAACCCTCACCACATACCCCGGTCACCTCACGGTCCGCTTCTCCCGGGTGCCCGGCCTCCCCGCCGACTGACGCACGCGTCTGGCACGGCACGCATCGAGCACGGCACGGCCGGATCTCGCCCCGAAAAAGCGGAGGAGCGAAGACTCCGTGGTGTGGAGACTGGGCGTATGACGCATCTGAGCGAACCGCCCCATCTGGTGTGGCCCACAGCAGCGGTGCGCACGTCGTACCTGGCCGGCGAGCGAGCCGACTGCCTGGCGGAAGGAAGAACCACCGACTGGCTCGGTCCGGCAGGGGACGACTTCGAGGCCTTCGTCGAGCAGCGCCGCGGCGTGCAGATCCGCTGGAACGTACCCGCCACCATATTCTGGTACGTCTCGGGTGAGCATTATCTCGGCACACTTGTGGTGCGGCATCGCCTGACGCCGGAACTGGCCGCGGCGGGCGGCCACATCGGGTACCACGTCGTCACGCCGTGGCGTCGGCAAGGGCACGCTACGAGGATGCTCGCAGCCGGGCTGACGGAATGCCTCAGTCTCGGCCTCGAACGGGTTCTGCTGACCTGTGCTTCCGACAACGAGGCCTCGCGCCGCGTCATCCGGGCCAACGGCGGCGTGCCCGACGGCCAGGCACAAGGTGAGGACCGATTCTGGATCACCGTTCCGCGGTCGTGAACCCGCCGAACGTCGATGCGTCGGCATGATCTGTCGGCCTGATGCGTGGGGCTCGCGCCGAGCCGGCAGCCGGCGGCCGGCTCGGCGAATCCGCTGCTCGCCGGCGGAGCTCGCGGCCGGAGAAACGGTCTTCCCGGCCACCGCGCGACCAGGGTGGTGTTCAATACGGCCTCATGGGCGACAGCGGGCGTGCGGCGAGCCGGACAGCGGTGCTGGTGTGCCAGGGGCGGGCGGCCGCCCACGGCAGGGCCGGGACCGACCGGTTCTCGGACCCGGTGGCCGCGCAACTGCTGTACGACGCCGAGCGCGAGCCCGTCGACGAGGTACGCGCGGACAGCGCGCCGAAGGGCTGGCAGGAACGCACCCGGTACGAGACGGTGCGGGCGTGCGCCGAGGTCGTCGTGCCCCGGACGGTCGCGATCGACGATGCCTTGCGCGCCCATGCGACCGGCCAGCTCGTGATCCTCGGCGCCGGCCTGGACACACGCGCCTGGCGTCTGCCCGAACTGGCACGGACCGACGTATGGGAGGTCGACCATCCAGCCTCCCAGCAGGACAAGCAGGCACGCCTCGCCGACGCCGCCGCCCGCCTCCGGGGACCCGACGACGGCGATCACCCGTCCCCACGGCAACCCGAGCGCACCGGGCTGCCGGTCCTCGCCCGTTCCGTACGTTTCACGCCGGTCGATTTCGCCGTCGACGACCTCGGTACGGCGCTGGCCGCCCACGGGCACGACGCCTCCGCGCCGACGACATGGCTGTGGGAGGGCGTCGTCCCCTACCTCACCCGCGAGCAGGTAGGCGCCACGCTGACCGCGCTCGCCGACCGGACGGCCCCGGGCAGCGCACTCGTCGTCAACTACCAGACGCCGTCGGCGCGGGCGGCCGCGGGACGGCTCCTGACCCGCCTGCTCGGCAGCTCCATCACCTCGGGTGAACCCTGGCGCTCACTGTGGCGGCCGCAGCAGATGGCCGCCCTGCTCATGGAGCACGGCCTGCGGGTGGTGTCGGACGACGACCTCCTCTCCCTCGCTCACGCCCTCACCGGCCCGGCCGACCGGCGGGCGTCCCTGCAGTCGGGGCGCGTGGCCGTCGCGGAGAGCGGCTGACGTCGTTCGCCTGGGGCGGCCGCCCTGCCCCTCCTGAGTCGGCCCGGTCACGGCGCGGCGGCAGCGGGTCAGCGGCTGCCGGCCGAGGGCGGCCCCGCATGACGCGTGCCGGACCTGGGGACTCGGGCCACCGACGAGAACGCCCGCGAATCCGAGCACCAGTGAGAAAGGGTCGTTCGGGATTCGCACCGGATCAGTGGTGCCGGGTCGTGAGCAGCATGACCAGGAGGGCCACCAGTAGCGCTGACCCGTACTCCGGTACGCAGAGGGAGCGGCTCGTGACGACACCTCTCCTCACCCTCGGGCACAGCTCGGCAGACCGCGAGCAGCTCACTGCTCTGATGCGCCAGGCCGGTATCGAGGCGGTCGTGGACGTGCGCACCGCCCCGGGCAGCCGCCGCAACCCCGACGTACTGCGGGACAGGCTCGCCCAGTGGATGCCCGAAGCGGCCATCGCCTACCGCTGGGAGCCGGCCCTCGGCGGGTTCCGCAAACCGGCCCCGGACAGTCCGGACACCTTCTGGCACAACGACTCCTTCCGCGGCTACGCCGGGCACACCCGCTCCCCCGCGTTCGTCACCGCCATGGAACAACTGCTCCGGGAGGCGGCGGACACCCGCACGGCGGTGATGTGCCGCGAAGCGGTCTGGTGGCGCTGTCACCGGCGTCTGATCGCGGACTTCGCGGTCGTCGCGCGCGGCGTACCGGTCTGTCACCTGATGCACGACGGACGCCTCACTCCGCATCCGCCCACCTCCGGAGCGCGACTGCGCCCGGACGGCCTCCTCGTCTACGACCGCGCCGACACGTGACGACGACGGAGTGGAACGACTGAGTGGAGGATCGGGGACGAACCGAGTGGAGGGGACGGGCGGCACGCGTGAGGCGGCCGGCTCATCCGGAGCCGGCCGCCTCACCTCAGGGACACACGATCAGTTCAGGGCACGCTCACATCACGCTCACCAGGGGGCGCTCGGTCGGCCGACCGGCGTGCGAAGCGCCTAGATCCCTGCTCGCATGCCTCGCCGTGCCTTCGCCGACTCGCCCGCCCGGGCGGCCGCGCTGGCTGCCAGCGCGAGGCACAGTGCGACGGCACCCACGATGACGTTGTTGACGATGGTCTTGGTCGTGCTCACGTTGCCCGCGACCACCCACGGGGAGATGATCGTCCACACTCCCAGAGCACAGGACCCCCACGCCATGCTGTGGGTCCGCTCATAGGCACGGCCGAACCCGCCGCTCATGAGCAGGGCGTAGGCGAGACCGACGATCAGGTTGGTGACGGCAAGGGTCGACAGGCCGTTGAACCCGCAGATCCACGGCGACGCCGCCAGATAGATACCGGTGATGAACGCCAGCATCCCGACGGTCTGCCCCTGCGGGGTGCTCGTGGCACGCTCGGCCATCTCATGCCGCATCCGCATGTCGATGATGTCGGGATGCGTTTCCATGGACGACCTGGGAGAAGTGGTCATTTCCTTCACCTCGGAAAACGAGTACCGAATCCCTGACACCGTCCGGGTACCCCGTCACCGCCGAGGAACCAGCCACTCCGCGCTTCACGGAGAAGACGACCGCGCCTTCCGCCTGGTTCCCGGGCCGTCCGCGCTGTGCGCTCTGGCCTGCGCCGACGCGCCCACCTGCTTCGTGAAGCCCTCCCTGAACGGAGCACCACCCCAGCGGCCGCCCGCAACCGCTCGCGGTCCTCCACGCGGTCGTCCTCACAGTCGTCCGGAAACACTCGGACCGCGTGTGTCGGCCACGGCGCATGGGATACCTGGAAGGCGTGGGGTTGAGCAACCAGCCCCACAGGTTCCCCGGGGCGCACCGGCCCCGAGGAACCACACCGACGACTGACGCCGGGCGGAAGAGGCGGACCGGGCCCCGCGCACCGCCGTGCACGGGGCCCAGGAGCGCGCCGCCTCCCGGTATCCCTCGAGTCGCGGGCGCTCGCCCAGGTACACCAGCCCGGGCCCTCACCTCTGATTCGCCCTTTCTCGGCGATCGGATGCAGCCGCCGCGCACAACACCGCAGCCCGTCACTGAGGCCCCCCTGGACCCCGCCCGCCACTGCCGCGCCGAGCACCAGCAGCGCCACGCCGGTGACGACGCTCATGCCTCGCCGGGCATGGCCGACCCCGGAGGGCGACACCCGCGAAAGTCGTCACGACCGAGCACCGATGTGACACTGTGTGACCAGTTACTCACGCCGTAGAGGAGTCATGTCGTGTCGGACATCCTTGCCGACCTCAGGTACACCGATGCCTCCGACGAACCCGAGGAAGTCATTGGCGACCCCTACGGCACCTGGCTGTTCAAGATCAAGCCGGCGGCGGGCGCCGCCACCGACCAGTTCATGGACGCGGCCGCCTACGCCGACCTGATCGGCTGACCACCGAACGCGCCGCCGCCCTCAGTTGCGCAGCGTCATCACGAGCAGCACCACCAGCGCGATCAGCACAGCGCCGCCGACCGACGCCAGGGTGATCTTCAGGGCGCTGTACGGCCGCTCGCCGATCACCTCACCGGTACGGGCGTTGACCATCACCGGCCATGCCTTGCCGGCGTGGAGGTAGGTCAGGAACCAGACGGGCAGCAGCACCAGTTTGTAGGTGAGGTCGCTGTAGGCGGTGGACACGGAGTGCACCCGCTGCTCGTCGCCGCCGATGTCCCGCTTGCAGTCGGCGCGGATCACCGGCGCCATCCGCGCCTTCGCCGACTCCAGGCCCACCTCCGGCTCGACGTCGTAGCGGACGGTCCGGAAGCCCGCGAGGTACTCCTCCTGGTAGGGAACCGTCTTCTCCAGCGGCCAGGGGGTCAGCTTGTCCAGTTCTTCCACCGGCTCCTGGCCGCTGCCGGGCACCAGCACGTCGTCGAAGAACCGGCCGACCGTCCCGGACGTGAGATGCCAGCGGGTGTGCCGCACCCGGCGGGTGTTGCCCTCGGAGTCCTCTTCCTCCTCCCAGTAGTACTCGCCACGTGCGCCTGTGTAGTGGGTGGTGGTCTGCGCGTCGTACGTCCAGTGCGGCAGGTAGCTGCCCCGGTAGGTCTCCGCCTCGGTGACCTTCTTCAGCTCGTTCGGCGCGAACCAGCGGGACTTGGTCCACTGGGCCAGCGCCTCGCGGGCCTGCTCGCGGCCCACCTCGAAGGGCAGTACGGCCTCGGGCACCACGCGCTCGGTGCCGGAGGCGTCCGCGACCAGCGGGGTGGCGCAGAACTGGCACTTGTCGCTGAGCGTGTCGCTCTCGGTCACCGCGTGGCAGCCGGGGCAGGTGTACACCTTCACCCGGTCCGGCGCGGAGGCGCGGCGGGGCAACACGGCCCCCGCGCTCCGCCCAGCAATCAGCCGACAGTATGCCCGCAGTCCTCGATTCGGCCACGAGCAGGGGCGAACAAGCCATGGGCGAGGACAGCCCCGGGGCGAGAACGGTGACGACGACGCCGCCGTGCCCCCTGCGTCGGATCACGACCGGCGCTCTACGACTCCTGCGCCCGCGTGAATCCGTGGCTCCGCTCCACCTTCGCCACGTGCAGCGTGTAGCTCTGGTACCAATCGGCCCGCCCTCGCTTCTGCGCCGCCTGGTGTTCGGCGTTGGTTCGCCACTGCGTGAGGGCGTCGGCGTCGCGGAAGTACCCGACGGTGATGCCCAGCCCGCCAGGAGTCTGCGCGTGGTCCATCCCCAGGTACCCGGGGACGTCCTGCACCAGTTCCTCCATGCGTGCGTTGGTCTCGCCGTATCCGCTCTGGTCCTGGGTGCGCACCGTGGTGAAGACGGCGACGTAGTAGGGGGGTTCGAAGGCCTCGACGGGCGCGACAGGAAGGTGGGAGTGATCGCTCATGCCGCCACCTTGACATCCTCGCCCCCTGAAGGAGGGCGATTCCCGTCTGCCGCTCCGTTACCTGCCCCCACAGGCGTGGGGCGGCCACGTCTGCCGGTCTTGCGGTCCACGTACGGGATCTTGAGGCCGCGAGCAGCCCGGTCAAACACGTGGCCAGCGTCGAGGCCAGGTACTTCGGCGAGGTCTTCGACCTGCCGTCCCCGGAACCGCTGCCTCGGTGGCAGGACCATGACGGCAGCGATCTGTGGGCGACTGCGGACGAGACCCGCGACCAGGTCATCGAGTCCTACCGGCGCACGTCGAGTGTTGCGATCCAGTCGCGTACCGCCGCGGCCGTCGAGCGTGCGTCTTCCTCGAGGATGCTCAGATGGCTCCCTGGGACGTCCACCGTGTCGTGGGTGCCCGGCCAGGCTGACCGCCACCGCTGCGGCATGCCCGGCAACGGGTGTGTGGCCCGGACGAGGAGGGTGGGCACTCCGGTCGGCTGTGGCTCCCAGGTACGGATCATCCGGGTGTACGCGCCCATCGACAGCAGCGTGAGGTCGTCCACCGCGTCGTCGAAGCGCTCTCCCATGGCCAGCGGCACCCGTGCGGGCAGGGCCAGCAGCCAGGGTTCCGCCTCCCGGTCCGGTGTGACGTGGTACGAGTCCACCAGAACGAGTCCGGCGGGCGGATCGCCGTCGGCCGCCAGCCGTTCGGTGACCGCGTGCGCCGCCGTACCGCCCATGGAGTGGCCCACGACGACGTACGGGCGGCCGCCGAGGTGACGCCGCACCGTGGCCGCGTGCAGCCCGGCCAGCGTGTGCAGGTCCCTCGCAACGGCGTCCCCGTCGTCGACGCCGGGGTGCCGTAGCTCGTAGACGTCCCGGTCGCCGTCGAAACAGGCGGCGAGCCCCGCGTGCCAGGGCCTGCCCATCCCGGGGGCGAAGCCCGGGACGCAGACGAGTGCGGGGCCGCCCGCTCCGGTCGCCGGGCGCAGCGGCGACAGCTCGTGGCGGTCGGCGTCGTCACTGTCGAAGGACGGCGCACCGAGGGACGCGGTCACCAGCAGGTGCATGGCCGAGACCACGTCGCCGGTCTCGCAGACCTTGCGGTAAAGGGCCGGCAGGGTGTGCCCGGCGCGTGGGCCGTTCGCCGCGCGCGGGGCTCGCATGGGCGTCAGGGCGGGCGTGGGCATGGGAGCGGGCGTGGGCATGGGAGCGGGCGCGGGCATGGGAGCGGGCGCGGACGTGGGGGGCCGGTCGGGCGCGTCCGCCTTCGACACGTCGGCCTCCGGCACATCCGACTCCGGCACGCCGGCCCACGACCCGTCCGTGCCCGGCCCGTCCGGCGGACATTCGGGCAGGGCAGCGCTCAGCTCCGCGTGCAGGTGAGCGGCGAGGTCACGTACGTTCGGCCTGTCGTAGACGACGGTGGCCGCCAGCGGCACGCCGGTCAGCAGGCTCAGCCGGTTGCGCAGCAGCACGCTCATCAGCGAGTCGAGACCGAGTTCGGGGAAGTCGCGGTCGACGGCGCTCGGGTCGGTGTGCCCGAGCACCGCGGCGGCCTCGGCGCGGATCAGGTCCTCGAGCGCCGCCGTCCGCTCGACCGGGGGCAGACCCGTGAGCCGGTCGCGCCAGGCGCCTTCGCCTCCCTCGCCGACCCCGTCCTCAGCCTGATCGGAGGAGGCTGTCGGCCGTGCCGGACGCAGCAACCCGCGCAACGGAGGTGGCAAGGGTGTCCCGGCGACGAGTGCTCCAGGTGTGCGGTCGAGTGGCAGTGGTGCCAGGACCGGGTCTGCGCCGGCCAGCGCCGCGTCGAAGAGTGCCAGGGCCCGGCCGGGGGCAACGGGGCGTACCGCGCCGCCGTGGACCCGGCCGGTGCGGGCCGCCATGCCGTCCGTGTCGGCCCACGGTCCCCAGAGCAGCGACACGGCGGGCAGCCCGAGCGCGGCGCGGTGCCCGGCGAGGGCGTCCAGGAAGGAGTTCGCGGCAGCGTAGTTGGCCTGGCCCGGGTTGCCCAGCAGGCCGGCCGCGGAGGAGAACATGACGAAATGCGTCAGGGGCAGGTCCTTCGTCAGCTCGTGCAGATGCCAGGCGGCGTCGGCCTTCGGCCTCCAGACGGTGGCCAGTCGTTCGGGCGTCAGTGCCTCCAGCACGCCGTCGTCCAGAACGCCGGCCGTGTGCACGACGGCGGTGATGTCGCTTCCGAACTTTGTCAGAGGCTCTTCGAGTTGGGTGCGCTCGGTGACATCGCAGGCGACCAGGTCCACCTGTGCGCCGGCCCGCTCCAGCTCGGTCTGCAGGGCTCGGGCACCGGGCGCCTCCGGCCCACGCCTGCTGACGAGCAGCAGACGCCGCACCCCGTGCCGGGCGACCAGGTGCCGGGCCAGGTGTGCGCCGAGGGATCCGGTACCGCCGGTGACCAGGACGGTGCCCTGGCCGAACGGAGAACCTGCTGCGGTCGACATCCCCACTGCGGCCGGTTCGGTGGCCGTCAGCCGTGGGACGCCGAACCGGCCTCCGCGGATGGACAGTTGTGGCTCGCCGGTGGCGACGGCGGCGGGCACGAGGCGCAGCGACTCGGGCCCGCCGTCCACGTCCACGAGCGTGAGGCGCCCGGGGTACTCCGCCTGCGCGGCCCGCAACAGTCCCCAGACCGTGGCGGCGGGCAGGTCCGGTGCCTCGTCGGCAGCACCGCGTGTCACCACGACCAGCCGTCCGGGACCCGCGAGACGCGTCCGCGCCAGGTCCAGGGCCCGCAGCGCGAGCGCGTACGCGGCCGCGGCAGGGTCGGCGCCGCCCGCGGTGGTGGCGGACAGGGAGACCACGGCAGCATCGGATTCGCCCTCGGCCACCGTGCCCTCCTGCGAGAGCACCATGGCCAGGCCCAGGTCGTCCGGGTCCGCCACCGACAGGCGTGCTCCGTCATCCGGGACCGGCAGGTTCGCCCAGCTCAGCCGGTGCAGGTCTCTGACCGGCACCGCGTCCGGCCGCGGGACGGGGCGCGTGACCAGGGATTCCACGACGGCGACCGGCGCTCCGGAGGTGGTGGTGAGGTCCACGCGGACGGTGTCCGGGCCGGTTGTCCTGATGCGTGCGCGCAGCCGCGTGGCTCCGGTCGCGTACAGCGTCATTCCTTGCCAGGCGAACGGCATGCGGGCCTGGCCGGCGGGCGGGCCGGTGAGCAGCCTGGCGTGCAGGGCCGCGTCGAGCAGCGCCGGGTGGACGGCGTGGCGTCGGGCCTGCTCCCCCGCTGCAGGGCCGATCTCGGCGAACAGTTCCTCGCCGCGCTGCCACAGGGCCTTGACCCCTTGGAACGCCGGTCCGTACGCATAGCCGGCCGCGGCCAGTCGCTCGTAGGCACCGGTGAGACTCACGGCACTGGCATCCGGCGGCGGCCACGCACCCGACATGGTCGACCCGGCCGAGACGGCCACCGCGGGGTCCCTGGTCTCGGTGGCGGGGCCGAGCCGCCCGCCGGCGTGGTGGGTCCAGGCGCCGAGTGCGCCGCCGTCCTCGGGCCGGCTGTACACGTCGGCGGTGCGGCGGCCGGTGCCGTCCGGTTCTCCCAAGGCCACCTGTACCTGAATCCGGTCCCGGTCCGTGGCGGGCAGCGGCAGCGGCGCCAGGTGGACGAGCTCCTCCAGTACGTCGAGACCGCAGGCGTCGCCTGCGTGGAGCACCAGGTCCGCGAACGCGGCGCCGGGCAGGAGCGTCTGTCCGGCGACGGCATGGTCGCGCAGCCACGGCTGGGCCGCACCGGACAGCAGTCCGCCGCACAGCAGGCGGTTCGTGCCCGGCACTGTGGTCGTGTGGGTGAGCACCGGATGACCTGCGACGGCTCTGGTCCCGCCCCCTGCCTCGGCCCCGGCGGCGTCGGTGGCGCTGCTGGTGGTGCCGTCCAGCCAGTAGCGCTGCCGCTGGAAGGGGTAGGTAGGCAGGTCGACGTGGCGGGCACCGCTGTCCGCGTAGACCCGTCGCCAGTCCACCGGCAGACCGTGGGCGTGCACCCGGCCCAGCGCGGAGTACAGCGTCTGCGGCTCGGGCTCGATGGCGGCGCGACGGGCGACGGGCGTGCACAGCAGCCCGCCGCCCGAGCCGTCGAGAGCAGTGATGGTCTGGGCCGTGAGCTGTGCGTCCGGGCCGATCTCGACGAAGGCGGTCGCCCGGCCCTCGTCCGCCAGCCACCGCACGCAGTCCCCGAAGCGCACGGCTTCCCGGGCGTGCCGTACCCAGTAGTGGGCGGAGCGCAGCTCGTCGGCGGCAGCCGGGCGGCCGGTCAGTCCCGAGAGCACCGGGACACGAGGCTCGCGATACGTCAACTGATGTGCTGTTCGAGCGAATTCGTCGAGCATCGGCTCCATCAGTGCGGAGTGGAATGCGTGGCTGACCCGCAGCCGGCTGGTACGGCGCCCGCGCGCGGCGAACTCGGCCGCGAGGGCGAGGACAGGCTCTTCTGCGCCAGAGACGACGACCGCGTGCGGGCCGTTCACGGCCGCGATCGCGACCCCGTCGGTGAGTCCGGCTGCGACCTCCGCCTCGGTGGCGTCCAGCGCGACCATGGCCCCGCCGTCGGGCAGCTCTCGCATCAACCGACCGCGAGCCGACACAAGTTGCACGGCGTCCTGCTCGGACAGGACCCCCGCCGCGTGGGCCGCTGCCAGTTCGCCGACGGAGTGCCCGGCCAGGAAGTCCGGCCGCACACCCCAGGACTCCAGCAGCCGGAACACCGCCACTTCGAAGACGAACAGAGCAGCTTGGGCGAAGTCGGTTCGGTCCAGCAGCCCTCCCGCGTCCGCATCCCACATCACCGAGCGCAGCGGGCGCTCCAGATGGGTGTCGAAGCGCTCGCACAGGGCGTCGAAGGCGGCGGCGAACACGGGAAAGGCCTCGTACAACTCACTTCCCATGCCCGCGTGTTGTACCCCTTGACCGGTGAACAACAGCGTGAGCCGACCGGCGGAGGCAGTGGTGTGTGGCTCGGCCGAAGTGGCGAGGGCGTCCAGGGCATTCAGCAGGCCGGCTCGGTGGCCGGCATCGAGCGCGGCCCGGTGAGCGAGCGCGGCGCGCGCGGTGGCCTGGGTGAACGCCACGTCCAGTGGGCCGAGTTCGGGACGCTCACGCAGAACGGTGGCAACCCGTTCGGCCTGGGCCCGCAGCGCGGCCTGGCTCGCCCCGGAGAGCAACAGCGGGGGCGTGGCCGTCCGGCGGTGGGGCGCCTGGGCGGTGACGGTCGTCGGCCCGGGCTCCTCCAGGATCACATGCGCGTTGGTCCCACCTATCCCGAACGCCGACACGGCGGCCCTGCGGGGCCGCCCGGCCTGCCGCCGCCATTCCTCCGGTCCGGTCAGCAGCCGTACGGCACCGGACGACCAGTCCACCCGGGGAGACGGTTCGTCCGCGTGCAAGGTGCGCGGGAGGATGCCGTGCCGCATGGCCAGGACCGTCTTGATGACGCCGCCGACTCCGGCAGCGGCCTGGGTGTGACCGAGGTTGGACTTCAACGAGCCCAGCCACAGAGGGCGTTCGGCGGGCCGGCCAGGGCTGTATGCGGCGAGCAGCGCCTGGGCCTCGATCGGGTCGCCGAGCGCGGTGCCGGTGCCGTGTGCCTCGACGGCGTCGACATCCGCGGGCGAGAGCCCGGCGTCGGCGAGTGCCGCCCTGATCACCCGTTGTTGCGCGGGGCCGTTGGGTGCGGTCAGGCCGTTGGAGGCACCGTCTGAGTTGACGGCCGAGCCGCGCAGCACGGCCAGCACAGGGTGGCCGTTGCGGCGCGCGTCGGACAGGCGCTCCAGCAGTACCAGGCCGACGCCCTCGCCCCAGGCGGTGCCGTCCGCCGCCGCGGCGAACGGCTTGCAGCGGCCGTCCGGGGCGAGGGCGCGCAGTCGGCTGAACGCGAGGAAGGGCGCGGGTGAGGCCATCACGGTCACCCCTCCGGCGAGGGTCAGCGAGCATTCACCGTCGCGCAGGGCCCGCGCGGCCGAGTGGATCGCCACCAGCGACGACGAGCACGCCGTGTCCACGGTGACGGCCGGTCCGCGCAGGCCCAGGGTGTACGCGATCCGGCCGGAGGCCACGCTGCCCGCCGATCCGAGGGCGAGATGGGACTCCAGCTCGTGCCCGGCCTGATGGAGCAGACGCCCCGCGTAGTCGCTGTGCATGACCCCGACGAACACACCGGTGTCGCTGTCGCGCAGCCCGGACGGGTCGAGGCCCGCACGCTCCAGCAGTTCCCAGCCGGTCTCCAGGAGCAGTCGCTGCTGAGGGTCGGTGGCCAGTGCCTCACGGGGCGACATGCCGAAGAACGCGGCGTCGAACTCGGCGGCCCGGTGCAGGAAGCCGCCCCTGCGGGTGACGGAGGTGCCCAGCCGGTCGGGATCTGGGTCGTAGAGCACGTCCTCGTCCCAGCCGCGGTCCGAGGGGAAGTCGGAGGTCGCGTCGGTGCCGTCCGCGAGGAGCCGCCACAGGTCCTCCGGGGACTCCACGCCGCCTGGATAGCGGCAGGCCATGGAGACGACGGCGATCGGCTCACCGGGCTCGGCGCCGGCTGCGCCGCCGGAGGTGGCAGCCGCCCCGGTGTCGTGTGTCCCGCGCAGCGCCCTGTGCACGAGTCGTGCCACGGCGGCGGGCGTGGGGTGGTCGAACACGAGTGTCGCGGGCAGGTCGAGCCCGGTCTCGGTGCCCAGCCGGTCGCGCAGCAGCACACCGCCGAGCGAGGTGAGTCCGAGCGCGGTGAACGGCTGGTCGGGATCGATGCTCCGCGCGGGCGTGCCGGCCGTGCGCGCCGTCTGTTCGAGCACCAGGTCGAGGACGGCGTCGGGCACCGCTGCGAGCCGTGCGCGGAGCTCGGCCGAGGCGGTGTGCCGCTCCCCCGCGAGCCGCTGGTCCAACTGCGCGACGAGCGCCGCCCGGATGATCTTCCCGGACGGGGTGCGGGGGACGGACCCGGTCGCGTAGATCTCGTCCGGCACCTTGAACCCGGACAGCCGCTCCCGGCAGATCTCGAGCGCCCGCGCCGTGTCGAGGCCGTCGGGTCCGGGAACCACCAGGGCGACCGGCACCTCGCCCAGGACGTCGTGCGCTCGGCCGACCACGGCCGCGTCCGTGACGCCGGGGCAGACGAGCAACGCCTGCTCCACCTCCGACGGGTTGACGTTCTGACCGCCCCGGATGATCAGCTCCTTGACCCGGCCGGTGACGCGCAGGGAGCCGTGCGGCAGGAACCGGCCGAGGTCCCCGGTGCGGTACCAGCCGTCGGTGAGCACCTCGGCCGTGGCCTCGGGGCGGTTGTGGTAGCCGATCATCAGGCCGGGACCCCGGACCCAGATCTCCCCCTCGTCCCCGTCGGCGACGTCGGCGCCGGTGTGCGGGTCGGCCAGCTGGACGGTGAGCCCTTCCAGCGGATAGCCGCTGGAATCCTCGTCGCGGAGCCCGCCGGGGCCGCCGAGCCGGTCGAGAGGGCCGAGGCGGTCCAGACGGTCCACGGCGATCTTCCCGCAGGTCTCGGTCGAGCCGTAGCCGTCGAGCAGCGGAACGCCGAGTACCTGGCCGATCTCGGCCTTCAGCCCACCGGAGCACGGCGCGCCCGCCGTGACGCACACCCGCAGGGAGAAGGGCACGGCGGCCGGCGTACGCCGCAGCGAGTCCAGCAGCAGACGGTACGTGGCGGGCACCCCCGCCACCATGGTGAACGGCTCCTCGGCGAGCCCTGCGCCGAGCGCCTCGGCGACGTTCCCACCCCGCTCCAGCAGATAGGCGCCGGCGCCGACCGAGACCACCCCGAGCAGGCAGAGCGAGTGGGCGTAGCAGTGGAACATCGGCAGCGGCCAGAGCAGTTGGTCCCGCTCGCTCAGCCCGTACGCCGGCACATAGGCCGCTGCCACCGACCACAGAGCCGACCGCTGTGTCGAGACGACACCCTTGCTCTCTCCCGTGGTGCCCGAGGTGTAGAGGATCCAGGCCGGATCGTCGAGGCCGAGATCATCGCGAGGCGGACACCCAAAATCCGTGCCGGTCAGATCCTCGAAGTCGAGCACGTCCTGCGCCGCCGCGCCTTGGCCGACGGCGACCACGCGCGTCCCGGGCCGCGCGGACAGCAACGGGAAAACCAGCGGCAGCAGCTCGACCTCCGTGATGACGACGCTCGCACCGCTGTCGTCGAGGAAGTGGGCCAACTCCGTCTCGGAAGCACCGGTGTTGAGCATCACTCCGACGGCCGCGGCCCGGAGGACACCCAGACACGCCTCGACCACCTCCACCCGATTGCCGAGGTGGACGGCGACGCGATCCCCGCGCCGTACCCCGAGCCGAGCGAGATGCCCGGCCAGCCGGGCGGTGCGCTCCTCCAACTCCCGGTAGGTGACGGCCCGACGCGCGTCACGGTAGGCCGTCTTGCCTCCCCGCCGGACCGAGTGCTCCCGTAAGGTGCCCGGCAGCGCACGCACCAACTCGGCCTCGAACTCAGGCATCCCCACCCCTTTGTTCGCACACTGGTCGCGAGAACAGTACGTCAGCCGGCGGGCGCTCCCCGGGGCGGCGCGACGCCGATCCGCCCCCGCGCGCCACCGTGCTTCTCGCGGAACCAGCCAGACCGTACCCGGGCTCTGGGAGAGTTTCGGAGAGCGCGGGAACAGGCGGTCGGGCCAGCGCTGTTGCACCACCCGAGGGACCGGCGCCGCACGGGAGCGGA
The DNA here is from genome assembly GCF_033792105.1 of Streptomyces sp. WI03-4A. NCBI lineage: Bacteria > Bacillati > Actinomycetota > Actinomycetes > Kitasatosporales > Streptomycetaceae > Streptomyces > Streptomyces sp. WI03-4A. Next base: position 77,423 of record NZ_JARAUO010000039.1, on the reverse strand, counting down.
TCAGAGGGGGCAGAGGTCGTCCGGTCCGACGGGATCCTGCCCTCGGCTCCACCGTGCGCCCGGCACCAGATATCCAGACGGTCCTGGCCGCGTCTGCCGCAGACTCGGACCGAGACCTTTTCCCACAGGAGGACTGTTCCATGACCACCAGCGACCGACCTCTTACGCTCATGGCGGTGCACGCCCACCCCGACGACGAGGCCACCGGAACGGGAGGTGTTCTCGCCCGGTATGCGGCGGAGGGCATCCGCACGGTGCTCGTGACCTGTACCGACGGCGGTTGCGGTGACGGTCCCGGGGGCGTGAAGCCGGGTGAGCCCGGGCACGATCCGGTGGCCGTGGCCGAGATGCGACGCCGGGAACTTGAGGCGAGCTGCGACATCCTGAAGATCAGCCACCTGGAGACGCTGGACTACGCCGACTCCGGGATGATGGGCTGGACGACCAACGACGCCCCCGGATCCTTCTGGCGTACCCCCGTGGAGGAGGGCGCGGCCCGGCTTGCGGAGCTTCTGCGCCGTTACCAGCCCGATGTGGTCGTCACCTATGACGAGAACGGCTTCTACGGCCACCCCGACCACATCCAGGCGAACCGCATCACCATGGCGGCCCTGGCCATGACCGAGCAGGCACCCAAGGTGTACTGGACGACGGCGCCCCGCTCGATGATGCAGCGCTTCGGCGAAGTCATGCGCGAGTTCGGTGGGGACTGGGAGGAGCCGGACCCCGACGAGGCCGCCACGATGGCTGAGATCGGACTGCCCGACGAGGAGATCACCACCTGGGTGGACACCAGCGCGTTCGGCGGCCAGAAGTACGACGCGCTGGCCGCGCACGCCAGCCAGGGCGAGAACATCTTCTTCCTCAAGATGGGCCAGAAGAGGTTCACCGAGTTGATGGGTGTCGAGACCTTCGTACGCGTCCGGGACACCACTGACGCGCCTGTGCCGGAGAACGACCTCTTCGCCGGCCTGCGCTGACCTGCCCGCCTCCGTCGGGCCCTGCGACCCTCGTGGTTCGCAGGGCCCGACCTGGACTCCCGCATATCCAGAGGTGTCCACCTGGGCCCACTCCGGCGGCCGCTCGTCCGCCGTGCGCGCTGAGCGCGACGGGCCCCGCGGTCTGGGCCCCGGTCCGCTGCCCTGCACGCCCGGCCCCTGTCTCCCGTCCGTGACACGCCGACGCTGCTCCATCCGAGTGCATCCGTCATGCGATCGGCCGTGCCCGCACTACTTGGCGCCCCCCATCCGGCTCTCACACCGCGAGGATGGCGGATGACCGACGCGACGGCGCGAGCGGGACCACGATCACTTCGGGAGACGGACGACTTGTGAGCATCCTCAACGACCCCCAGGGTGCCGCGGCAGCCGAGGACACCTACGCCAACGAACAGCCCGTCCGGCGCAAGCAGCCCGGTGGCGTCGTGGTGAAGTGGCTGACGACCACCGACCACAAGACGATCGGCACGCTGTATCTGACGACGTCGTTCATCTTCTTCCTGGTCGGCGGCGTGATGGCGCTGCTGATCCGCGCCGAGCTCGCTCGCCCCGGCCTGCAGATCGTCTCGAACGAGCAGTACAACCAGTTGTTCACGATGCACGGCACGATCATGCTGCTGATGTTCGCCACCCCGCTCTTCGCCGGCTTCACCAACTGGATCATGCCGCTGCAGATCGGCGCCCCCGACGTCGCCTTTCCCCGGCTGAACATGTTCGCCTACTGGCTCTACCTGTTCGGCTCGCTCGTCGCGGTGGGCGGCTTCCTCACCCCGCAGGGCGCGGCCGACTTCGGCTGGTTCGCCTACTCACCGCTCTCCGACGCGGTCCGCTCGCCGGGCTTCGGCTCCGACATGTGGATCATGGGTCTGGCCTTCTCCGGCTTCGGCACCATCCTCGGCGCGGTCAACTTCATCACCACCATCATCTGCATGCGCGCCCCCGGCATGACCATGTTCCGCATGCCGATCTTCGTGTGGAACGTGCTGCTGACCGCGGTTCTGGTCCTGCTGGCCTTCCCGGTCCTGGCCGCCGCGCTGTTCGCCCTGGAGGCGGACCGAAAGTTCGGCGCACACGTCTTCGACGCGGCCAACGGCGGCCCGTTGCTGTGGCAACACCTCTTCTGGTTCTTCGGCCATCCAGAGGTCTACATCATCGCCCTGCCGTTCTTCGGCATCATCAGCGAGATCATCCCGGTCTTCTCCCGCAAGCCGATGTTCGGCTACATGGGCCTGATCGCCGCGACCATCTCCATCGCCGGCCTGTCCGTGACGGTGTGGGCGCACCACATGTACGTCACCGGCGGCGTACTGCTGCCCTTCTTCTCCTTCATGACGTTCCTCATCGCCGTACCCACCGGCGTGAAGTTCTTCAACTGGATCGGCACCATGTGGAAGGGCTCACTGTCCTTCGAGACACCCATGCTGTGGGCGGCAGGCTTCCTGGTCACGTTCCTGTTCGGCGGGCTGACCGGCGTGATCCTGGCTTCACCCCCCATGGACTTCCACGTCTCGGACTCGTACTTCGTCGTCGCCCACTTCCACTACGTGGTCTTCGGCACGGTGGTCTTCGCGATGTTCGCGGGCTTCCACTTCTGGTGGCCGAAGATGACCGGCAAGCTGCTGGACGAACGACTCGGCAAGATCACCTTCTGGACGCTGTTCGTCGGCTTCCACGGCACCTTCCTGGTCCAGCACTGGCTCGGCGCCGAAGGCATGCCCCGCCGCTACGCCGACTACCTGGCGGCCGACGGTTTCACTACGCTGAACACCATCTCCAGCATCAGCTCCTTCCTCCTCGGCCTGTCGATGCTCCCCTTCCTCTACAACGTGTGGAAGACCGCCCGCTACGGCAAGCCGGTGGGCGTCGACGACCCGTGGGGCTACGGCCGTTCGCTGGAGTGGGCGACCTCCTGCCCGCCGCCCCGGCACAACTTCCTCACCCTGCCGCGGATCCGCAGCGAATCCCCGGCGTTCGACCTGCACCACCCCGAGATCGCCATGAACGAGCATGAGGGCCACCTGCCCACCAACGTCGGCGGCCAGGACCGCCGATAGGTGGCAGGCCCGATCAAAAGGTCAGTAGGGAGCCGGGGAAGACTGCTGCCGCCTGCGAACAACTTGGCGCGTGCCAGGTGAGCGCAGTCTTACCCTGGCTCGATATCGTCGGAGTTGCATCCCTACTACCGAGACGGCAACCGTTGCAGGACATCCTCCAGCACGTCGCGGGCGTGCCTCACGTCATCGAGGGAACACCCGCGACATGAACAGTCCGCGCCCTGCGGATAGCGGGGGCGACGCCCCGGTGGTGCCAGAAAGGCGCGGTATCGCCGAAGGGCTTGGTCGGTGGCACCGGGGAAGAGGTAGTAGTCGCCCGAGTGACACTCCACTCGATATATCGCCAGAGTCGTGCGGCCAGAGAGGCCGTGGATCCGATCCGGTGGCAAGCCCTCGCTGGTGGGAGGACGACTCTGTTCGCCGCGCAGGGCGCCAGGCCGTTTACGCGGCATAGGCCTTTCGGTATGTGGTCACGACGCCATCATGCCAGCTCGTACGCCCGAGTTGGAGGTCTGCAGCCCTCCAGCTGCCGGTGGCTCGGTCATCGTAGTGCCGCAGCGTCCGGGACGTCACCCCGGACATCCGGGCCACGTCCGCGATCGACCAGGCCATAGCCGTGCCTTTCATCGCCGGGCCGGTGTCTCCGGCCACAGCGATGACCGTAGAAGCACCGCCGGCTCGCCCCGCGGCTCAGGTCCGACCTGCATCGTCGCAGGTGGCAACGGCACCGGCCGAACGGAGTGATCGCCCCGGGTCTCCGGTCAGAATGGCGGGGTGTCGCCGCCACCACCACAGATCGGGACCGGGCAGCCCGTGGAACTGGTCGAGTGCTTGGCCGTCGTCGTCGATGGTCGCGGCCTTGTAGCGGTCGTCGAGAGCCTTGATCCGGGGGGTCCAGAGCTGAACGATGTGATCGTCCAGCAGGATCCACGCCTCGTGCAGCCAGTTCCGGCAGTAGAGGTCGTTGGTGTACTCGTGGATGTCGTCGCCGTAGCCGCGTTCGATGGCGCTCACCAGAAGGGCCCACGCGTTCACCATTTCAGCGACCGTGCATTCCGTCCGCCAGCCGCGCCGGCGCAGCCGCTCCCCCACCTCGGTTTCAGTAGCCACGGCCGTGAGACGGTCACGCTGATCGCGCCCAGTCGACACAGATACTCCCCGACGTTCTGACCGACCAGCGCCGGGAACACGCCCGTACCCGCAGCGAGAAACGTGAAAGGCGTCCAACGAGGCGGCCCCCCGGCAGCCCCCCTCTCAACCCCGCCGCGGGGACAAGCCCTGTCAGACGCACGACGTCCACGGCACCGTCGCGACCGCGACCATGACTCTCGCGCACGGCGCGGACCCCTTCACCGACGTCTTCCTGCTGGTCCGCACCGACGACACCTGGCGCATCGCCAACAAGGTCCACCACCGGCACTCCTGAGCGGACCGGAAGTCCACACGGTCACTGGATACTGGTCGTCATGGATGAGGTCGAGGTCGTCGTCGCCCATTCCGAGCGCGCGACCCTGCGCGTCGGCGACGTTTTTCTCAAGGTGGACGCCGACCAGGCGCGCATCGACGTCGAGGTGGAGGCCATGCCCCTGGCGCCGGTCCCCACCCCGAAAATTCTGTGGCGCAAGCCGCCCGTGCTCGCGATCGCCGCCGTCCCGGGGACCGCACTCGGCCGGCTCGGCGAGCCGTCGACCGCGTCTTCGGCGGCGTGGGCCGCGGCGGGTGCTGCCGTGCGGAAGTTGCACGCCGCTGAGTTGCCGTCCTGGACCGGCCGGGCCGGCCAGAACCTGGACGATTTGGCGGCGGACCTCGACGGCGAGTGCGAGTGGCTCGTGACGAACGGCGTCCTGCCCGCCGACCTGGTCGCCCGCAACCGCGAGGTCGCCGAAGCCGCGTTCCGGCCGTGGACTTCCGCGTTCACGCACGGCGACCTGCAGGTCAGTCACGTGTTCGTCGACGGCGACGAGGTCACGGGCATCATCGACTGGTCCGAGGCGGGCCAGGGCGATGCCCTGTACGACCTCGCCATCTTGACGCTCGGGCACGAGGAGCGGCTCGGCGACGTCGTAGCCGGCTACGGCACCGATGTCGACCTTGACGTGATCCGCGCATGGTGGTCGTTGCGGAGCCTGCTGACGGTGCGCTGGCTGTCCGAGCACGGCTTCGACCCGTCCGCGCCGGGCTGCGAGGTCGATGTGCTGAGATCCCGTATGTGAGGCTGGGCGAGAGTGGGTGAGCCCAACTGCGGCGAACGCGCTCCGACGCGTCGAGCAAGTCGCCCTAGGGGCCGGTGGTATGGGACCGCGGGCGGTCCACCGGTTACGCCACGCCGTCCGGTTGAAGCAGCAGGTCGCGCTGGAACCAGGTGCCCGACTTGCCGCCGAGATGGGCAGGGCCGGCCGGGCCGACGGGGACGAACCCGGCCTTCGTCAGCACCTCCGGGACGCGACATTCTGATCGGCGGTGGCCGCCCGCAGTGTGTGCAGGCCGTACTGGTCCGCCGCCAGTCGGCACAGTTCACGGACGGCCTCGGTCGCCACGCCGCGGCCGGTCGCATGCTGCGCCACCCGGTAGCCGAGTTCCGCGCCGCGGTCCTCGATGTCGACCAGGTTGAACCTGCCGAGCACCGAGCCGTCTTCGGCGACGAGCACGTGGAAGGCGCAGATGCCGGCTTCCTGTTCGGCCAGCAAGTCCTCGTACCTGTCGGTGAACTGGGCGAAGTAGTCGTCCCCGCGGTCGGAGATCGAGCCGGCGAAGTAGGAGCGATTCGCCAACTCGAAGGCCAGGACCGCGGATGCGTGGCCGGCATGCAGTCGCTTCAGCTCGGGCATGGCCCAAGCGTACCGAGGCGGTTGGCTGGAGCCGTGTGGAGCTCGGCTCCGACGACCCGCCCGGTCAGTCGCCCCTCACCGGCGTTTGATCCCCGCTTCGGCGCCCGGGGCGAGGACGGGGTCGGTGACGGGGGCGTCGCCGAGGGCCTGGTCGATGGCGGCCAGCAGGTCGTCGGACAGCTCCACGCCGGAGGCGGCGGCGTTGGCGTGCACCTGCTCGGGGCGGGAGGCGCCGGTGATGGCGGAGGCCACTTCGCCGCGGCGCAGCACCCAGGCCAAGGCCAGGGTGGGCAGGCTCGTCCCGGCCTGCTCGGCGATCGGGGCGAGGCGCTGGACCGCTTCCAGGGTGGCATCGCTGTAGACGAGATCCTTGGAGACGGCCATGGTGTCGCTGGCGAACCGGCTGCCCTGCGGTGCCGGGTGCCCCGGCTTGTATTTGCCGGTCAGCACGCCCTGGGCCAGCGGGGACCACACGATCTGCGAGATGCCGTTGGCGGCCGACAGGGGGAAGACCTCGGCCTCGGGGGCCTGCCACAGCATGGAGTACTGCGGCTGGGAGGAGACGAACAGCTCGGGACCGGCGATGTCGATCGCCGTCCGGATCTGCTCCGGAGTCCACTCGCTGAAGCCCAGATAGCGGGCCTTGCCCTGCTGGACGACCTTCTGGAACGCCTCGATCGTGTCCTCGACGGGCACGGACGGGTCGAAGCGGTGGGCCTGGTAGAGGTCGACGTGGTCGGTCTTCAGGCGGGTGAGGGAGGCGTCGATCTGCTTGGCGATCTGCGCCGGGGACAGGCCCTGGTCGGCCGGGTCGTCGGACATCCGGCCCCAGACCTTGGTGGCCAGGACGTACGAGTCCCGCGGACGGGTGGAGAGGATCTCGCCCCACGCCGTCTCGGCGGCGCCTCGCCCGTAGACGTTGGCGGTGTCGAAGAAGTTGATGCCGGCCTCGAAGGCCGCTTCGGTGCAGGCGCGGGTCGCGTCCGCCTCCACTCCGCCGGAGTAGGTGAGCCAGGACCCCAGCGAGATCTCCGAGACCTCCAGGTCCGAGCTGCCCAGCTTTCGGTACCGCATGATCGCTCCTTCGGGTGTGGGTGGGTGGTGCGAGTGCCCAGCCTGCGTCGGCGTACTGCCATGTACGGGGAGCGGATGAAATTCCGCTTCGCTGCGCCGGCTGGGTGTGTTGTGTCAGCGTGGGCGCCATGAGCGATGATCGCGAGAGGGACGCGGCGCTGGCGCGGGCGGTGCGGCTGCGGGAGCAGGGCCACCCCGGGCAGGCCCGGGAACGACTGGTGGAGCTGGCCGAGCGGTATCCGGAGGACGCCGAGGTCGCCTACCAGACGGCCTGGGTACACGATTCCCTGGGTCTGGAGACCGAGGCCGTTCCGTTCTACGAGCGGGCACTGGGCGGTACGGGACTGTCACCGGACGATCGTCACGGGGCTTTCCTCGGGCTGGGGAGCACCCACCGGATCCTGGGCTCCTACGGGGCGGCCGTGCGGATTCTGCGGGGTGGGCTCGAGGAGTTCCCCGACGATCCGGCTCTGCATGCCTTCCTCGCCATGGCGCTGTACAGCGACGGCGATGCCCGGGAGGCGGTACGACTGCTGCTGAAGACGCTGACCGCCACCAGCGACGACCGCCGGGTGCGGGAGTATCGGCGGGCGATCGAGTACTACGCCGACGACCTGGACGGCGTGCACGAGGCGCATGAGGGGGAGCAGGAAGAGGCGGGTTGAGGGGACCGCCCTTCCGATCATGACTCGGCTCCTTCCCGGACGCCGGCTACGGCCCGGCCGTACGGGCGACGGCCGGGGCGATCTCCCGCAGGCTCTCGCAGGACGGCCATCGCTCCCTCCCTCTCGGCGGTACGGACGTGCGCCCTGAGGGCGCGTGCGGGCGGTCTCCAGTCGGCGTGCGTCGACGGTCCCAGAAGGCGTGACCGCCGCCGTCGCCGCCCTGCGGTCACCGCCGCCGGCCGCTGTAGAAGACCACCAGAGGGGGCCGCCGCGCTCGACCAGGTCGCGCCGCGAGGCCGTCGACGCCATCACGGCACTGGAATACTTCACCCGGTTCGCGCCGTCCCCGTAGCGTGAGGGAGTCAAGTGCCGTATGAGGGTGGAACACAGGCAAGCCGTCACCTCGACCAGGCTGATCCGTACGGCCGTTGGCGCCATCCTCCTCGTGGTCACGGCGCTGACGGGCCTCGTCGGCTGCGCGTCCTCCTCCCGTCCCGAGCTTGTCGCACCGCCCGTCGTCTACGTCTCACGCGCTCCGCACACCACCACCGACCTGCGCGTCGAGGAGAGGCGGGCTCCGCGGGTCACGGTCACCTTCGACGCCCGCGATCTGAAGGGCATCGCCGTCATCAGACCGGCGTTGGACATCTGTCCCGTCCACCTGCCGGTCTTCCGCTGCGAGGGGCGGCAGGGAGACGCGGCAGGAGGCGAGAACCGTCAGTACTTCCGCCTGAGTCCCGCGCGAGGCACCCGGCCCGGTGACTCGGCGGTGCTGCGGTACAAGGTGACCTCGCCCGGCCTGCCGACCGTCACGGGAAGCTCCCGCATCGTGATCGGCAGGCCGGAGCTGGTGGTCGACGCCCGGCCCGACCGCCCCATCGTCGAACCGGGTGGCAGGCTCGCCGTGTCACTGACGATACGCAACACCGGTGACATGCCCGCCCGTGGAGTGTCGCTGTTCATGGACACGCGGGAGGGTTTCGCACCGGCCGAGAGACACAGCAACTGCCGATACCGGAACGGAACTTCGTCGTGGTGCCGGCTGCCGGCCGCCGATGTCGTCATCGCCCCGGGCGCGTCGTACCGTCTCGGCGCGCGGGAAGTGCTCGAGGCCGACCGTGACGCCACGTATCCCGGCGTCTCGTTCCGGGCCGCCGCCCTCGGGACCGACTACGTACCCCCGCAGGAGTTGGCGTCGCAGTACAGGGCCGGCGACGGCTCCGTACTCCGCCTCGTACCCGGCGACACGCGGGGTGGGGAGTCGGCCGGCCACAGCTCGACGGAGCTGACGGTGCCGGTGCGCAACAAGGCCGACCTGGTCGCCGTCGGCGGCACCGCGAGGGGCCCGGTCGGCAGCCTCGCCGAGGTGCGCGTCGGCGTGCGCAACGACGGTCCCGGTGCCCTGCCCGCCACGGTGCGGGTCGAGTTCTCGGTGCCGCGGGGCACCACCGTCGTGTCCTCCCCCTACGAGTTCGAACGGGACGAGGAGGTGATCGACCAGGACTGCCGCGCGCTCGCCCCCGACGGCACACCCCTGGCCTCCGCGTCCGAGAGGCAGCCGGGGGCACACCGGTACAGGTGCACGGCGAGAGCCGGCGCCGTGGGGACCACGACGACCTTCCCCTTCACCCTCCGGATCGACGACGCCGGCCACCATTCCGGTGGGCGCGTCACCGTCTCCGACGGCGACGCCGGGCGGGCGAGCCATGACACCACGACCGCCAATGACACCGCCCGGGTGGCGGTGTCCGTCTGGCCGGGCCCCTCCTGGGCCACTCCCGGCCACTACGTGGCGGCTGCGATCGTCCTCGCGGTACTCGCGCTCCTCGCGGGCCTGGTCATGTGGCGCCGTAAACGCTCGCACTGACCCGGCGGTCCCATGCCGGGGCTACCCGGCCGTCATGGAGAGCAGGGTCTTGCGTGCCTCTTCCGCGCGGGGCGAGCCCAGCGCGGTGTACAGGGACAGCGCCTGCTGGAGGTGGTCGATGGCCTGCGCGCGCTCTCCGCTGGCCCGGTGGACGAGGGCGGTGCCCGTGTGGGCCCGTGCCTGCTCCTCCTGTTCGCCGATCGCGAGGGCCACCTCCAGCGCCGACGCGTGCGCTTCGAGGGCCTCGGCGTGCCGTCCGGTCCCGTGCAGGGCCTCGCCCAGGCCGTTGAGCGCGCCCGCTTCCCCGTAGGGTTCCCCGGTCCGGCGGAAGAGAACGAGGGCCTGGCGTTGGTGCTCGGCGGCCCCCTCGTGGCTGCCCTGGCGGGACAGCGCGTTTCCCAGGTTGGACAGCGCGTGCGCCTCTCCCCCGGTGTGCCCGAGCCGCCGGAAGAGAGCGAGCGCCCGCTCGAAGCGCTCGGCAGCGGCCGCGTGATCGTCCAGTCGTGCCAGTACGATCCCCAGGTTCCCGAGCGCGCTGGCCTCCCCGAACGTGTGGCCCGTCTGCCGGTACAGCGCCAACGCCTGCTGGTACCGCTCGATCGATGCCTGGTAGTCCTCCAGCAACTCCAGGACGATCCCGAGGTTGTTGAGTACGTCGGCCTCACCGTGGGCGTCACCGGCCGCGCGGAACAGCTCGACCGCTCTCTCGTGGTGCTCGGCGGCCTGCCGGTAGCGGCCCCGCAGCTCGTGGAGTACGCCCACGTTGGTGAGGTGCCGCGCCTCCCCGGCCGGGTATCCGACCCGGCGGCACAGCGCCAGCGCGTCCGCGTGCTGCCGGTGGGCGTGCTCGTAGTCCCCGAGCCGCCGGTGGACCGCGCCGACACAGGCGAGGACGTCGACTTCACCGCGGACGTCCCCCACCGCGCGGGCCGCCCGCAGGGCATGCGTGTGCACGGTCAGCGCGTCGGCGAAGTGGCCCGAGCGCTCGTAGTGGCGATGGAGCGTGGTGGCGATCCGCACGGTGTGCCGGGACGGCCCCGGCTCCTCCGTCCGGGAGCACAGGGCCACCAAGGTGTGCTGCTCGGCGCGCAGCCACGCCCGGCACTCGTCGGCCGTACGCAGCGGCGGCAGACCGGTCCCGGGCACGTCGACGCCGGGGCGCAGATGCCGTTCGGCGGGGTACAGCACGTTCATGGCCGCCGCCGACGCCGCCAGGCTGTGGTCCAGCAGACGGGTCAGGGCGGCGTCGCGCTCCGCGGCCTCGTCGTGCAGGACGGCGAGCTGCGCGGCGTAGGCGCGCAGCAGGTCGTGCATGCCGTGGCGGCCGGGCCCGCTCCGGTGCACCAGGTGCGCACGGGACAGGACGTCCAGGGACCGCCGGGTGCGTTCCACGGTCTCACCGGCCAGGGCGGCGGCCGCGTGCACGTCGACGTCGGGTCCCGGGTGCAGGCCCAGCAGTCTGAACAGCCGTGCCTCGGGCACGGGGAGACGGTCGTAGGACCAGGAGAAGACGGCCCGAACGGCGGCCCGGGGATCTCCGTCGCCGACGTCGAGGAGGTCCAACCGCCGCCGCCGGTCGCACAGTTCCGCGACCAGACGGTCCAGGGGGTCCTGGGGGCGTGACAGCGCCAGCTCGGCCGCCACCCGCAGGGCCAGGGGCAGTCGGCCGCACTGCTCGGCCAGGGCGGCGGCCGCCTCGCGGTCCGTATCGACGCGCGGACCGATCAGGGCCCGCAGCAAGGCCGACGCCTCCTGCGGGGAGAGGACGTCGAGGACCACTCGGTGCGCCCCGTGCAGTGACACCAGGGACGACAGCGAGTCCCGGCTCGTGATCACCACTTTGCACGTCGGACTCCCCGGCAGCAGCGGGCGTACCTGCGCGGCGGAGGCGGCGTTGTCCAGGAGCACGAGCAGCCGCCGTCCGTCGACCGCTGTGCGGTAGCGCGCGGCACGGTCGCTGAGCCGCAGCGGTATCTCCTGGCCCGGCACGCCCAGTGCGGTGAGGAATCCGGCCAGGGCCCGGGCGGCGGAGACCGGCTCGTCCGGGTCGTAGCCGCGCAGGTCGACGTAGAGCTGTCCGTCGGGGAACGCCTCGCGCGTCTGGTGCGCCCAGCGCACGGCCAGCGCGGTCTTGCCGACGCCGGCGATGCCGGAGACGGCGGAGACGACCACCGCCGACCCGCCCTCCGCATCTCCCGTGCCGACGAGGCACCGCGTGAGCTCGGCCAGCTGCTCCTCCCTCCCGCTGAAGTGGCTGACACTCATCGGGAGTTGCGCGGGGACGGGGACAGCGGCTTGGGCCGGTGCGCTGCCGGCGAGCGGGCCGGATCCCCCGCCCGGTGTCTCCGGCCGTCCGGCGTCGCGCGCTATCTCCTCGTAGACGTCGCGCAGTTCACGTCCGGGAGCCACGCCCAGTTCGGACTCGAGCCGCCGACGTACACCGGTGTACGTGTCCACCGCCTCGGTCGTTCGTCCGGCGGCGGCCAGACTCCGCACCAGTAGGACGGCGAGCGGCTCGCTCAGCGGGTGCTCAGCCAGCAAGGGCCGGAGCACGACGGGTACTTCCTCGGCTCTCTCCAGCCTCAGCAGGGCACGGGCCCAGGTGAGCGCCGTCTCCACGCGCTCCTGTGTCCATGCGGTCCGCGTGCGCTCCGCCCACGCCCCCGGCAGTCCCGCCAGCGGCACACCGCGCCACAGTCGCAGCGCCTCCTCCAGGACTTGGGCGCGGCTCGCGTCGGACAGGTGCGGCGCGCGCCCCTGCACGACGAGGGAACGGAAGCGGAGCAGGTCGACGGTGTGCTCGTCGGCCTCCAGGACGTATCCACCGGACGAGCGCCCGATGCGGAGCGGCGCCGCGGGAGTCCCCGTCTCCTGGTCGCCCGCCGGGGACAGCTCGGTGTCGAAGAGCCGCCGCAGGCGGCTGATGTGCGCGTAGAGGACGGACCGGGCGCCCTCGGGTGCGGAGGTGTCCCAGACCCGGTCCAGCAGCGTGCTCACGGGTACCGGCCGGCCCGTGTCGGCCGCCAGGGCCGCGAGGACCGCTCGACGGCGCGGCTCGCCCACGTCGACCACGCGCCCCGCGACGCGCAGTTCCAAGGGTCCGAGCAGGTTCAGGTGCAGGTTCATCGCGCCTCACGCCGACAGCCGTCACAAGGTTTCCGCAAGGTTCACCGTAGATCCTCAACTCACGTGCCGGCAGGCGGATGACGGCAAGCACCGCATGCCGTGGTGAACCCCGACGCCGGCTCGTGGAGCCTCTCCGTGAGCCGGCGTCCCTCCTGCCCTGCCGGCAGTCGCGTCAGACATGACCGAGCCGACGCAACAAGAGAATGGATTTGTCATGCGCAAGATGATGTCCCGGTTCAACCGGGCCGCCGTCGCCGCCGTCGCCACCGCCTTCATGGCCTCCGGAGCGGTCGTCGCGGGGGCGACGACCGCCGCCGCGGACGGCTGCGTGGGTTCCCTGTGCGGTGCGGTGAAGAACAGGACCGGCGAGACCATGCACTACACGATGAGTCTCGGCGAGGGCCCGCACTACTGCGACGTGTGGAACTGGGGCGGGGGCACCGGGAGCGAGTTCAAGCACGCCAAGTGCAGGCAGGAGTCGTTCGGCAACGGAACGCGGGGCGGCAACGGCACCGGCAAGGACGTCGACGCCTTCACGTTCGCCTCCCACGGCTACCACGAGCGGTTCTCGCGGGTCGGCACCTGGCACTGGCGGGCGAAGGGGGTCTGGACGAAGATCCGCACCGGGGAGATCGCGGACTGCGGCATCGGTGACGGCAACGAGGTCTGGTGCACCGTGCTCGTCCAGGCCTGAGACGGCCACGGAAGGCGGCGGCACGCACGCGCGTGCCGCCGCCTTCCGGCATGAGCACGCGCTGCCGCCCGCCCTGGGGCGCGTAGTCGGTTGTGATCAAAGGGTGGTCCGCGCGAGGTCCTTGATCCAGATCATGGAGGCGCGAAGGTGGAGGCCGGCGAGGTAGCCGGCGGGTGTCTTGTCGTAGCGCGTGGCTATGCCTCGCCAGGCCTTCAGCTTGTTGATCAGCCGCTCGACGGTGTTCCGTTCCTTGTAGAGGTCAGCGTCGTGGCTGACGGGGGATCTCCCGGTGGTGGAATCGATGCTGACCAGGGACAGGTCCACCTCGTCCCGCTTCGCGGCTTCCGCGATCATGCCCTCAAGCAGGGCTGCAGCCGCTCGGGGTATGGTCCGCATCGGCCGACCGGCAGGTATGGAGCTATGAATTCCCACTCAGCATCGGTCAGTTGCGCTCGCGTCACGCAGTTTGGCATACCGGATCAAACGCCAGCGGAAGAGGGAGTCCCGCAGGTTGATCACCATTCTGATATGTGCATATCTAGGCTTGCAGAGCGGCGAGGAGCCTGGTTCGCAGGAGCTGCGCAGCTGGGGAGTGCTGACCTCCGCGGGTGACAAGTCCGAGCCGGGCGCGCGTGGCGGCGTCGGTGAGTGGGACAGTTTGCAGACCGGTGCCTTGTATGGAGGACGCGCTGAGCACAGCGACGCCCGCACCGCGCTCGGTGAGGCGGAGTAGGGCGACCGGAGAACTGGCGTCGATGTCCACGCGTGGGCCGATACCGATCCTGCGGCAGGAGTCTTCGTAGGCGGCGCGAATGCCGGTGCCCGGGCAGAGGCAGAGAATCTTCTCGCCCCGCAGGTCGCCGAGCCGTAGGTTCGGCCGGTCGAGGGGGTGCCCGGCAGGGACGGCTGCGGCAATCGGCTCGTCAATGACGATGCTCGCCTCCAGGCCTGGGGCGACGCTGCCCGCGTAGCCGATCAAGGCGAGATCGAGGGAGCCGGCAAGGACCTGGGCCTGAAGGTCGTCGGAGTAGCCCTCGTGAAGGCTGAGCTCGATGCCGGGGTGAGTATGGCCGAGGTCGGCGATGGTGTCGAGGAAGGCCGGGATCGAGCAGCCCATGATCATGCCGAGACGGACCTGGCCGCGCACGGCATCGGCGAACTCGTCGGCGGTGTGCTTGATGGCTTCAAGAGCGGCAAGGGCGTTCCTCGCAAGGGGGAGAACGGCTTTACCGGCCGGGGTGAGGCGGATTCGTCGGCCGGAGCGGTCGAGCAGTTGTTGGCCCAGTTCCAACTCCAGCTTGGCGACTTGGGTGCTGATGCCGGACTGGCTTACGTGCAGGCGATGGGCGGCGGCGGTGAAGGTGCCCTCATCCATGATCGCGGCGAAGTAGCGCAGCTGGTGAATCTCCATACCCAATAATGATAGGTGTCATCTGATTCATCTGTTGGACGGATGGATCAAGTGACTGGAGGATGGAGGCATGACGACGAGGACCGCGCGAGAGCTTGCCGAGACCTACTTCACCGCTTGGGAGGCGGGCGACTTCGATACCTTGCGGGGGTTGTTGGCCGAGAATGTCGACTTCGTCGGAGCGCTGGGAACGGCGTCGGGGGTAGAGGCGGCGCTCGCCGGGCTGAGGGGGCTCGGTCAGGTATTGGAGAAGATCGACGTGAAGGTGCGGGTAGCGGAGGGTGATGAAGTGATCAGCTGGTTCGACCTGTACACGAGCGTGGCGCCACCTACCCCGACGGCGAACTGGATGCACGTGGACGACGGGAAGATCATCCGAATCCGGGCGACCTTCGACCCCCGCGCACTGCTGACGGGACTCGAGAGGCAGAACTGAACGGGGAAATCCCGGGCACCACACTGATCAAGACTCGATACGCGCCCTAGCAGGCCCCGAGGTCTTCCCAGACGCCCCACTGCCCCGTGGTGCCGGGCTTGTCACCCGTCACCCACCACTTGGCCCGCCAGTTGTGGCCGCCGTAGGACACGCTGTCCCCGCCGTTGTAGACCCGTGCGGCGTCCCAGGCCGGCGCGGTGCAGGTGCCGCCTCCTCCGCCGGTACCACCGCCCGTGCCTCCGCCGCCGTCCCCGCCGATGTTGACGTCGACGCAGGAGTAGAACGCGTTCGCGGTGTCGGCGATGTTCCAGACGGCGAGCACCTTCTGACGACCCGTGAAGCCGGCGAAGTCCACCTGTTGGCTGACGTCCGCGGCCGGCTGCTGGTGGTGACCGTCGAACTCGGCGATCTTCTGGCCGCCGATGAAGTACTGCCAGTTGGCGGTGGAGTGGCGCGCGGTGTTGTGCCAGGTGAACGTCGCCGTCGTACCGACCGGGGTGACCTTCCAGCCCTTGCTGTCGTTGTCGAGCTCGGCGTACTCCGCGTGTCCGCCGCTGCAACTCTGCAGACCCTTGGGGCCCTCGACGCTCTGCGGTTCGTACTTGATCTGGCCGCAGTCGACGACACCCTCGGCACACTGTTCCTGGCGGCTGGTGGGCAGTGTCACCCAGCCATGGGCGCCGGCCGTACTCGCCGGGAGACTGACGGCGAGCACCGGTGCGACCAGCGCGCCGATCGCGACAGCCGCTCGTCTTTTCGCGTTCATGCCATGTCCCTTCGTTGAGGCGGACCGGAACCGGAGCCCGGCAGAGGTCTGAACCTTGATGCGGACTAGGTCTAGACCATCACTTTCGCGGCCGACCCGGGTCAAGGGCGCGCATCAGAAGTCCAAGAGGACCCAAGGAAAATCCAGCGGTGGAGCCAGCGGGCCGCACCTCCGCCGACAACGTGACCTGGTTGAACGTTCGAGCGTGGTCCAGTCCGCCGACGGGTGCCCTGTACAGGAAGAGGGCGCCCGGTGGTCCCGAATTGGTCTAGTCCCTTCTTGGTCCAGACCATTGACCCGCCCCTTGGCGGGCGCTATTCCAGTAGGCGGCAACTCCCTGCCCCAGCAAGGACATCGGCCATTCCCTCCACACACCAGGACTGACATGAGACGAGTGCGTTCCTTCCGTGCGGCCCTCACCGCAGCCGCCACGACGGCGGCCGCTCTGGGCCTCGCCCTCACGGGAACCGGCACCGCCCAGGCCGCGACTCCCCTGCCTACCCACGTGTTCGCCCCCTACTTCGAGGCCTGGACCGGCGAGAGCCCCGCCGCCCTGTCCGCCCAGTCGGGCGCCAAGCACCTGACGATGGCCTTCCTGCAGACCGCCACCAAGGGCTCCTGCACGCCGTACTGGAACGGCGACACGGGCATGCCGATCGCCGCCTCGACCTTCGGCGCCGACATCAAAACGATCCAGGCCAACGGCGGCGACGTCATCCCCTCGTTCGGGGGCTACACGGCCGACACCACCGGCACCGAGATCGCCGACAGCTGCACCGACGTCCAGCAGATCGCCGCCGCGTACGAGAAGGTCATCACCACCTACGACATCTCGCGGCTCGACATGGACATCGAGGTCGACTCGCTCGACAACACCGCCGCCATCGACCGCCGCAACAAGGCCATCAAGCTGGTCGAGGACTGGGCGGCGGCCAACGGGCGCAAGGTGGAGATCTCCTACACCCTGCCGACCACCACGCACGGCCTCGCGGACAACGGCGAGGCGCTGCTGCGCAACGCGGTGAGCAACGGCACCCGGGTCGACGTCGTGAACCTCATGACGTTCGACTACTACGACAACCAGGTCCACGACATGGCGAACGACACCCAGACCGCCGCCCAGGGCCTGTACGACCTGCTCGCCCAGCTGTACCCGGGCAAGACCTCGGCCCAGCTGTGGAACATGGTGGGCGTCATCGAGATGCCGGGCGTCGACGACTTCGGCAAGGCGGAGACCTTCACCCTCGCCAACGCACGGACCGTGTACGACTGGGCGGTCTCCAAGGGCATCAACACCCTGTCGTTCTGGGCGCTCCAGCGGGACAACGGGAGCTGCGCGGGCGGGGCCGCCGCGGACAACTGCTCGGGCATCCAGCAGAACACGTGGGACTTCACGCACATCTTCGCGCCGTTCACCGGCGGCACCACCACCCCGTCCAACGACTTCTCCGTCGCGCTCGGCCCGGCCTCCGGGTCCGTGACGGCCGGCCAGTCCGCCACGGCCACCGTGAAGACGGCCGTGACGAAGGGCGACGCCCAGAGCGTGAAACTCAGCGTCAGCGGTGCCCCGGCGGGCGTCACCGCCTCCCTCAGCCCGACCTCGGTCACCGCGGGCGGCACCTCCACGCTCACCCTCGCCACCACCTCGGCCGCGGCCTCGGGCACCTACACGGTCACCGTGACCGGCGCGGGTACCTCGGGCAGCCACTCGGCGACCTACTCCCTGACCATCACCGGCGGCTCGGGCAACCAGTGCACGGACACCCCGTGGGCCAAGGACAAGGTCTACACCGGCGGCCAGAAGGTCTCGTACAAGGGCCACACCTGGAAGGCCAAGTGGTGGACGACGGGCGAGGAGCCCGGCACCACCGGCGAGTGGGGCGTCTGGCAGGACCTCGGCGCCTGCTGATCCACCCGGCGGACGGTACGACCGTGCCGGCCGCGGCCTTCTACAGGGGGCCACGGCCGGCACGCACCGCGAATGTCCCGGATCGTCGCTATCGGGACTGTTCCGCCTGCCGGGATCGACCGCCCTCAGCCCGTCGGGTGGGAACCCGGAGTGTGGCCGAAGGTGCGGCGGAAGACGTCGATGAAGGCACTGGTGGACGACCATCCGCACCGATGCGCCACCACGGTCACCGGGGTCCGCTTGGTCAGGAGGACCAGGGCATGGTGTAGACGGAGTTGGGTGCGCCACTGCGGGAAGGTCATGCCGAGGTCGTCGCGGAACAGCCGGGACAGGGTACGGTCGCTCGCGCCTACCTCACGGCCGAGTTCGGCGAGCGTACGGCTGTCGCCCGGGTTGGCTCGCAGGATGTCGCACAGGGCGATCAGCACGGGCGCCATGGGAGCGGGCAGGTGCAGCGGCTGTTGCGGGGACGCTCGCAACTGGTCGAGTAGTACGGCGCGCAGACGGGCCCACTGGGGGCTGTGGTCGTTGTCGGCGCGCGTGTAGGCGATGATGAGTTCCCGCAGCAGTGGGCTGACCGCCAGGACTGTCGGCGCGTTCAGACCGAGGGGGTTCTCGCCGACGGGCAACCCGACGAGATGCAGGTCGAGTTCGCCGTAGGCCCGGTGCGCGTGCACGGTTCCGGCGGGCACCCAGATGGCGCGTGTGCCCGGGGCGACCCAGGATCCCTCGCCGGTCGTGACGGCGAGCACCCCGCGGCCCGCGTAGACGATCTGGTGATCGTCGTGCCGGTGGGCGTCGATCGAACCACCGGCCGCCAGCCACTGGGTGCAGGTCGGAGCCACGGGATCGTGGCGGATCTCCGTCATCACATGGCAGGTTATCGGAAGCGCGCCAGGGCGCCCCGCCCGGAGCATGGCGGGATGCGAAGGAACACACCGATCGTTCTGCTGTCCCTGGGCCACGCCTGTGTCGACGTGTACCAAGGCGCCGTGGCGGCCTTGGTCCCGTACTTCGTCGCCGAGCGCTCGTACGGCTACGCCGTCGCCTCGGGCATCGTGCTGGCCGCCTCGCTGCTGTCCTCGGTGGCCCAGCCGGTGTTCGGCGCGCTCACCGACCGCCGTCCGATGCCCTGGCTCCTGCCGCTCAGCACACTGCTCGGCGGTGTCGGCATCGCACTCAGCGGCCTCAGCGGCTCCTACCCGCTCACCCTCGCATGCGTCGCGATATCAGGGATCGGGGTGGCCGCCTACCACCCCGAGTCCGCCCGCGTCGCCCGTATCGCGGGCCGGGGCAGCCACCGGGCCATGGGCTGGTTCTCCACGGGGGGCAACATCGGCTTCGCGCTGGCGCCGCTCATGGTCACGGCGGTGGTGACCACCGGAGGGCTGCGCTGGACTCCCCTGCTGGTGCTGCCGGCCCTCGCCGGTGCCGCGACGTGCCTTCCCGTCGTACGCGTCCTGCGGGAAAGACAGGCCGCGGGAGGCCGTACGACCGTGCCGGCCGGGAGCGACGACACCGCCTCCTTCGTGAGACTGTCGCTGGCCGTGGTCTTCCGGTCGATCGCGTTCGTCGGTCTGAGCACCTTCATCTCGCTGTACGCACGCCAGCGCCTGGGCGGCGGCGCGGCCGCGGGCACCGCGGCCCTGACCGTGCTCTACCTCGGCGGTGCGATCGGCTCGGTGCTCGGCGGGTCCCTGGCCACCCGGTGGGACCGGGTGACGGTCGCGCGGCGGTCGTACCTGATCACCGCCGCGGCCGTCGCAGGCGTGGTGTGGGTGCCCGGGCCGGCCATCTACCTGTTCGTGGCCCTGACTTCGGCGGGCCTGTACGTGCCGTTCTCGCTTCAGGTCACGCTCGGCCAGGACTACCTGCCCTCCCGAGTCGGCACGGCCGGCGGGATCACGCTCGGCCTGACCGTCAGCATCGGCGGCCTGGCGAGCCCCGTCATCGGCCGCCTCGCCGACGCCACGTCCCTGCGCACCGCCCTGGCACCCCTGGTGCTGATGCCCGTACTAAGCTGGCTGTTCCTGCGCACGATGCCCGAACCGGGCGTGCCGCTCACCGGGGTCGCGGCTCCAGCGCAGGGAGACGGCAGGGGCGCCGCCCCCGGCTCCCGTCCTGCCGGCCGCCGGTGATCACTCCGTGCGGCGAGCCGTCCTCACTGTTCCCATGACGTCGGGCGGCTCGTCGCTCACGCCGCCTCGTCGACCACCTTGGCCAGGAACTGGTCGAAGAGATCAGCCTGTTGACTTCCTCGCTCACCTAAGGTCAACGATTCCCGTCTGCAGCACCCTGGTGGGGTGCGTCCGCGGGTGGGTTCCTGTTTCTTCGCGCTGTGCCGGGACGGGCCCCGGTCTTACCCGCGCTCCGCAGGCTGTCACGGCCAGTCCGGCCGCCTTGGCGATGTTGACCGCCGCGTTGATGTCCCGGTCAAGGACGCTCCCGCAGGCCCCGCAGGTCCACCTGCGGACGTGGAGGGGCTTGGGCCCGTCCTTCACTCCGCAGGCCGAGCAGACCTGAGAAGTCGGCTCGAACCGTCCGATGCGCACGAAGGTGCGCCCGTACCGGGTGGCCTTATATGCGAGCATGGCCGTGAACTGCGACCATCCGGCATCGTGGACCGACTTGGCCAGGCGTGTGCGGGCGAGTGCTTTGACCGCCAGGTCCTCCACCGCGATGGCTTGGTTCTCGCGGATCAGCTGGGTGGAGAGCTGGTGGTGGAACTCGCGGCGCGCATCAGCGACCCGCGCGTGAGCTCGGGCGACCGTCATCCGTGCCTTGTCCCTGTTGTTCGACCCCCTGGTCTTACGGCTGAGATTCTGCTGCGCACGCTTCAGGCGCTTCTCGGCCCGGCGCAAGAACCGCGGGCTGTCGATCTTCCGACCGTCGGAGAGGACAGCGAAGTGCCCCAGCCCGAGGTCGATCCCGACCCCGCCCGTAACGGGAGGCAGTACTTCTTCGGAGCTGCTTTGCACGACGAACGACGCGAAGTACCTGCCGGCCGGGTCCTTGACCACCGTCACGGTGGTGGGCGTGGAAGGAAGGGTCCGTGACCACTTCACCGGCACATCACCGACCTTGGGGAGCCGAAGTTTCCCACCCGGCGTGATCTTCCATCCGGCATTAGCGGTGAACCGGATCGCCTGCCGGGTGTCCCGCTTCGACTTGAAGCGGGGCGGGCCCATCTCGGGACGCTGGCCCTTGAGACCGTCGAAAAAGTTCCGATAAGCGGTGTCCAGGTCCCGAAGGGACTGTTGGAGGATCACCGACGACACCTCCGCGAGCCACGCCCGCTCCGGCGTCTTCTTCGCGGCCGTCAAAGCCCTGGACAGCTCAGCGGAGGTGACGAACGGCAGCCCGGCAGCACGGGCGTTCTCTCGGACGCGTAATGCGTCGTTGAAGACCACCCGAGCACACCCGAACGCCCTCGCCAACGCCGAGCGCTGAGAACCGTTCGGGTACAGGCGAAAGCCGTACCTGAGCTGCACAGCCAATACCATACATACATGGGTCACCTCACCAGGACCGAACCCGAATCCCGGTGCAGGTACCCGGCCGTTACGTCATACGGACGTCTGCACATGAGCGACGCCGTACTGACGCGCTGCTCCGTGATCCGGCAAAACAGGACGATGGCCTGTCCATGAGCACCGCCGAGTCGGCGGCGAATTCGCACCGCTCAGAGCCGAACCGGCCGTCTTGACGGAGGAGTAAGCGCGTTTTCCGGCCAGTACTCACAGGTAGCAGCATGTGCACCCGGCTTGTGGGGGCATGATCGCGGTTGTGTTCAGTGAAGACATGCCCTGCTGTGTGAAGTGGGAGATCCTGATGCACGAGCGCTTCAGCGACGTGTGGATCTGCAAAGGCTTCGGCCGGGCGAGCGACGGCGCGGACCCCACCGAGCTGGGCCGGGCCGTCCTTGCCGCTTACCTCGCCGGCCGTTCGCCCCGGGGCGAAACGTTCCGCGTCGTCGTCCGCACGGACGACGGAGGCCAGTTCGTCATCACGCCCAGCCAGCTCGCCGACCCCGGCTGGAAGGCCGATCCTGCCATCTGCCGGGAACTGCCCGTCTACCTGCGCAACGCCCTCGCCTGAATCGGGGCATCGGGTGTCTTCCGATCCTGGAGGCGTGCTTCGGACGGGATGCCGTGGGTACTCCCGCCGGGTACGACACACACGCATCGCCGGGAGGTATCTCATGGGCAGGCTGGGAGACATGGCGAACAAGGCCAAGGAGATGGCGAAGAGCCACCCGGACCAGGCCGACAAGGGCGTCGACGGTGTCGAGCGGATGGTCGACGAGCGTACGCAGGACAAGTACGACGCGCAGACCGACAAGGCCGCCGACGCCGTGCACCGTCTCTACGGCGGCGGCGGCGAAGTGACGGACCGCTGAACCCGCGACACCCGGAACGCGACCGGGCCCCGGCGTCGATCGCCGGGGCCCGGTCGCGTTCCGGGTGTGAAGCGCAGGCTCAAACGCGGTCCGCACCCGTGCGGGGCCTGCGTGACGCGGGGGACGCGGATCGCGTCCGGTCAGTCGCGCCGGGCGAAGGCCGGATTGCCCGTGACGACGCGGGCGTGGTCGAGCAGGCGGTCCTCGATGTCCTGGGCGGTCGCGTCGCCGACCAGCAGGTCCATCGCGTAGCCGTCCTCCAGTGCCACGAAGGACCGCCCCAGGGCCCGGGCGTCGCCGGCCAGCGTGAAGTCACCGCGCTCCTGTCCGAGTTCCAGGACCTGGCGGTAGAGCTCGGTCTGCTGGTGTGCGAAGGTGCGCTGCCGGTCGGCGGCGCCCTCGTTGCGCAGTGCCACCGGGAACAGTTCGAAGAGCAGCCGGGTGCTCTCCTCGCCTTCTCCGGGCCAGGGCACGCCGGAGCGGATACAGGCACGCAGCCGTGACACCGGGCCGTCCGCCGCGGCGATGGCTTCCTCACGGCTGACGAAGTACGTCGCGGCGCTGCGCTCGAACACGGCGGCGAACAGTTCCTGGATGTCGGCGTAGTAGTAGAGCACCGACGCGGGGGTGACGCCGGCGGCCCTGGCGACGTCCCGCAGCTTGGTGGCCGTGGCCCCGAGCTCCACCACGGTCCTGGCGGTCGCGTCGATGAGCTGGGCGCGGCGTTCCGCCTGGTTCCTGGGTCGAGCCATGGTCGACATGCTCGCACACCGTCGAACGCCGCCCGTATCTCACCTGTGGCAATCCATTGACCTCACCCCGTTCGTTAACTAAATTTCGTTTAACTAATTCCCCCGAGTCAGACCTGGTGACCCATGTCCCGTCCCCTCCCCTTGGTCCTGGCCCAGGCCGCCCAGCGTGCCGCCGACGATATGGACGGCCTGGCCGCCGACGTGCGAAGGCGCACGGCGGGCCTGCCCTCCGCCCCGTTGGTCGTATATCCCGAGCTGCATCTCGGCGGCCCCGTGGGCGATGCCGCGCTCACCCCCGCCGAGCTTGCCGAAGCCCTTGCCGAACCCCTGGACGGCCCGCGCGACCGCGCCCTCGCTCAGCTCGCCGGTGACCTCGGTGTCTGGCTCGCCCCGGGCAGCGTCTACGAGCGCGGCGCCGACGGACGCGTCTACAACACGGCCCCCGTCTACTCCCCGCGGGGCGAACGGGTCGCGGCCTACCGCAAGATCTTCCCGTGGCGGCCCTACGAGACCGTCGTCCCCGGCGCCGAGTTCACCGTCTTCGACCTCGACGGCGTCGGCCGGGTGGGGCTGTCGATCTGCTACGACGCGTGGTTCCCCGAGACCACCCGCCACCTGGCCTGGATGGGCGCCGAGCTGGTGCTGAACTTCGTCCTGACCTCCGGCAGCGACCGGGCCCAGGAGACCGTGCTGGCCCGCGCCAACGCCATCGTCAACCAGGTGTTCGTCGCCAGCGTCAACTGCGCCGCGCCCGCCGGCACCGGCCGCAGCCTGCTCGTGGACCCGCAGGGGACCGTGCGCTCGGAGGCGGCGGCCGACAGCGACACCACCCTCAGCGACGTGATCGACCTGGACGAGGTCACCAACGTCCGCCGCCTCGGCACCGCCGCGCTCAACCGGCCCTGGCAGCAGTTCCGCCCCGACGACCAGCCGCTCGCCCTGCCGCTCTACCAGGGCCGGATCGACCCCGCCACCTGGGCCGGCGCGCCCACCGAGACCCGTCGTACCTTCGGGGAAGTGAGAAACCCGTGACCGACCAGCCCACCCGCATGCGTGGAGACCTCGGACTCCTGTCCGTGGTCGCCTTCGGCGTCGCCTACATGGCCCCCGCCGTCGTCACCTCGATCTTCGGCGTCATCGCCGCCACCAGCAAGGGCGCCGCGCCCACCGCCTACGTGATCGCCACCGGCGCCATGCTGCTGACCGGCCTCAGCTACGCCAAGATGGCCAAGGTCCACCCCAGCTCCGGCTCCGTGTACACCTACGCCCGCAAGGAACTCGACTCCCGGGTCGGCTTCCTGGCCGGATGGGCCCTGCTGCTCGACTACCTCTTCCTTCCGATGGTCGCCTGGCTGCTCCAGGCCATCTACCTGCACGCCCAGTTCCCGGCCGTGCCGGAGTGGGCCTGGCTGGTCATCAACGTGGCCCTCGCCACCGTCATCAACGTCGTCGGACTCAAGGTCGCCGACCGGATCAACCGGGTGCTGCTGCTCGGCGTCACCGCCGTCCTGGTCGTCCTGGCGGTGCTCTGCGTCCACTACGGCCTCGGGCACGGCGGCACCTCCTCGGCCGGTCACGCCTTCTGGAGCCACGCCACCAGCTTCTCCGCCGTCACCGCTGCCGCCGCCGTCGCCGCCTACGCCTTCCTCGGCTTCGACGCGGTGAGCACCCTCAGCGAAGAGGTGCGCGACCCTCGGCGCACCATCCCGCGCAGCATCATCCTGACCGTGCTGACCGGCGGCGGCATCTTCATCGTGATCTCCTTCCTGATGCAGTGGGCGCACCCGGGCGGCTCCTTCCCCGACCAGGACTCCGCCGGATACCTGCTGTCCACCACCGTCGGCGGGAAGACCTTCGCGGACGTCGCCAACATCGTCGGCATGCTCGGCGGTTTCGCCTCCTGCGTCGCCATCCAGGCCAGCACCAGCCGCCTGATGTTCGTCATGGGCCGCGACGGCGCCCTGCCCCGGCAGGTCTTCGGGCGCCTGCACCGCAAGCTGCTCACCCCGGTCGTCAACGTGCTGATCATCGGCGCCGTCGGCCTGCTGGCCATGAACCTCTCGCTCGCCGACGCCACTTCCTTCATCAACTTCGGCGCGTTCCTCGGCTTCACGCTCGTCAACCTCTGTGTGATCGCCTACGCCGTGCGGCAGTGGCGCTCCGGGACCCGCCACTCGCCCGTGCGGTACCTCCTCCTGCCCGCCGTCGGCGCGGTGGTCGACGTCTACCTGATCACCCAGCTCGGCGGCACGGCCGTCAGGCTCGGTCTCGGCTGGCTGGTCGTCGGCATCGTCTGGCTCGCGGTGATCACCAAGGGCTTCCGCCGCGCGGCCCCCGAGATGCGCCTCGGCTCCGACGAGACCTCCGGCCCCACGGAGCCCGAGGCGTCCGGTCCCCTCCTGCCGACGGGATGACCCCGCCCGTGGGTGCGCACGGCCCCCGGCGGCACGCCTGGCGGAGCTTGCGATGTGCCGTCCGCCGCGTCCGATGCGGGAGCGACGGACGGCACACCCACGCACCTCTGCTACGACCCGCGGTCCCGCTACCACCTGCCGTACCGCGGGGGCGAACGCTTGTGCGGTCATCCGAAGAGGAGCTCGACGTCCTTGTCCAAGCAGCACTTGGTGACGGTGACCAGTCGGCGGGAGTCGTCGACGCGTCGCTGGTGAACGGGGTCGCCGGCGTCGTGTTGGAACTGACCGGTGATCGCCTCCGGCCTGGGCGGTATGGCCGCACATTGAGCAGGCGTGAGGGAGCCGTCGGCCCGGGCCGGCCACTGCCGGAACATGTGAGCTGAGCACCGGGCAAGCGAGTGCGGGGGCGCATGACGGCAACTGAGATGATCTGCCGCACGGCAGCGGCACGTCACAAGCGGAGGGGACGTCTGATGCACGAGGGAAAGACGCCGGCGCAGCGGGCTCTGGAGGGGTCCTGGGTCACCGTTGACCGCGTCGGCTTCACCGTCACGGGGTTGTCGATCGAGCACCATCCCGATCGCACGGTGACGCTGGCGTACGGCCTCAGGGTGGAACGTCCGGGCCATCCGGACGAGCGGTGGGCGGTTGCTCTGCCCTGGGACGACAAGTCCTTTATGGACGTGCTCAGTTCGCCCGCTCCGGACGAGGTGCGATTGCGGGAGCTCGTTCACATCGTGCGCGCCCTGGTGGAGGAGTGGTGGGACACCAAGGCCGGCAGCAGGCGGTCGGCGTGGATGGGCCGGCGGATCACCTGAGCCGGCGTCGTCGGTGCCGGTGACCCGGTGGCGCCGGTGACGGCGTCGGTGCCGGTGATGGTCCCCCCTCCGAGCGGCCCCTTGATACGGCTACGCCGACTCGCGGGTGCGTGTGCGGGTCACCGGGATCCACAGCTGCGCGTCGGACTCCGCCGGGGCGTCCCGCGACGGGCGGGTGCGCAGGATCTCCGGTCCCGGGCGGTACTCGTACGGGTTGGACGGGATCCACTGGGCGGCCACGTCGCCCCACAACCGCTGCAGCGCCCGCGGGAACGGGCCGGAGTTCTCGAAGACGGCCCAGGTGCCCGCCGGGCATTCCAGCACGTCGAGGTCCCCGGGCAGTTCGGTGGCTGCGCCGGCCAGAACTGCGTGGTAGTAGTCGAGTTCACTGCCTTCGTCGAAGCCGTCCGTAAGGCGCACGGTGGCCGACACCACGCCCTGCGGGTCCTGGTCGGCGAGGCCGGCGATCCGCAGCATCGTCTCCGGCGAGATGCTCCGGATGTGCTCGGCGATGTGCGGGTTGACGCCCTGGTGGATCAGCGGGACGCGGGCCTTCTTCCCGACGACCCGGAATGCTTCCTTCTCCACGATGCGGTACCGCATGGTGCTGCTCCCTTCGACGGTGAGGCGGAAGGACAACCGGGGCTGGGAGTTCAGAGCCGCGCCGGTACGCCTGGCCTCGCCGGGACCGACGCCGTGCACGGCGCGGAACGCCCGGGCGAAGGCCTCCCCCGAGGTGTAGCCGTAGCGGATCGCGATCTCCAGCAGGGTCGGCTCCCCGGCCAGTACCTCGGCCCCCGCGACGGTGAGCCGCCGACGCCGGACGTACTCCGACAGCGGCATCCCCGCCAGGGACGAGAACAGCCGTCGGAAGTGGTATTCCGACGTGGCCGTGATCCGGGCCAGCGCGGACACCTCGATGTGCTGGTCGAGATGGTCCTCGATGTGTTCCATCGCCTGGTTCAGCCGATCCAGCAACCCCGGCCTCCTTCCTTTCCGATCACCCACGCTAGGAACGACCGGGCCTGCCGCACCCGATATCCTGTGCCCGTTCCGGTCGGGTACGGCAGGCCCCCCTGGCCCGTGCCGCTTCGTCTCGACGGCGCCTGGTCCGGCGGCCCGACGCCGCGAACGGGCAGGTCAGGCCCGCGAGGTGACCGGCCGGCGGAGGTGCCGGGTGAAGAAGCGGGCCGCGCTGTCGGCCTCGAAGCGGGGCAGCTCCTTGTGCCGGCCCGAGTTCACGTGCAACGACTTCTCCTTCGAGGCGAAGGCGTCGAACAGCGCGAGCCCCTCCTCGCGCGAGATGTGCTCGTCGTCCCACTGCATGTCGTACTCGATCGGAACGGTGATCCGCTTCGCCTTCTCGGCCAGGGCGTGCGGCCAGTGCTGGCCGAAGACGGCGGCCGTGACTCTGGGTTCGGTCGCCACGAACGGTACGCCGATCGCGGTGCCCATGTTGATGCCCCAGAAGCCGACCGGCCCTTCGGTGCCGATCTCGGGGAGTTCCTGGAGTGCGTCCAGGGTCGCCCGGTACTCGGGTACGGCGAGCTCTGCCAGGTGGTCGTTGTAGCGCACGACGATCGGGCCTTCCGGTTCGCCCTCCGCCCGCGCCCGGAACAACTCGGCGATCTCCGCCTCGTCGTGCGCCGTGCGCGGCCGGTCGCCGTGACCGGGCGCGTCGATGACGGCGGCGTGGAAGCCGCAGCCGGTCACGAGGAGGCGCGCGCGGCCGGACATCGCCGGGTGCTTCTTGTGGAGACCGCCGCCGTGCGCCATCAGCACCAGGGGCGCGGGCTCGACCGTGTCGGAGATCGGCGACCAGAGGACACCTGGGACGTCGCCCAAGGTGAAGTCGCGTTCGAGCATGCCGTTCGTCGACGACTCGGCGGTGAACCGCAGGGAGTGCGGAGAGTGCATGGACTGCGAGGAGTGCATGGGTGTAGCCCTTCGGGAGTGCCTCGTTGGCGGGGCGCTCCCGGCGACACCTACATCAGTCACCGGCCGTGACGGCAAGGGGGAGCACCCACAGCGATACCACGTTCATGGGTCTCACCTCCTCGACTGGCGTCACGGTCGACCGAAAGCTAGCAGCCTGGTGATCAGCCCCTCAACTCGTTTTCGCCACCCGATACGGCGGTGCCTAGGCGACCGTCAGCACGATCTTGCCCTGGATGTGGCCACGTGCGGCGCGCTCGTGTGCCGCACGGGCGTCCGCGAGGGCGAAGGTGCTGTCGATCGCGACGCGGAGCGTGCCCGCGTCGAGCAGGCTCCCCAGCTCGGCGAGCTGCGCGCCGTTGGAGCGGACCTGGGCGCTCGAGACCGTGACGCCCAGTTTCGCGATCTCCTTCTCGTCGAACTCTCCGGGGAGCACCGGGAACTGGCACCCGCCGGGCTTGAGGGTGCGCAGGAAGCGCCTGCTGGTGGGGCCACCGACGGTGTCGAGCACGAGGTCGACACCGTGTACGAGTTCCTCGGGACGGTCCTTGGTGTAGTCGATGAACCGGTCGGCGCCGAGCTCACGCAGGAAGGATTCGTGTGCGCCGGACGCCACCGCGATGACGTGCGCGCCCTTCCACTTCGCCAGTTGCAGCGCGAAGTGCCCCACACCGCCCGCGGCCCCGTTGACGAGCACCGTCGTGTCGGCGTCGAGAGCCGTCGGGCGGTGCCGGAAGTCCTGGAAGGGCGAGGGATGTTCGTGTCCGGCCTCGATCAGGAACTGCCATGCGGTGAGCCCGGCCATGGGTGTGGCGGCGGCGTGCACATGGTCGACGCCGGCGGGCTTGCGCGCGAGGTGCGACGCGGGCGCGGCCACGTACTCGGCGTACGCACTGCCGCGGAAGCTGGGGAAACGCAGCAGGCCGAAGACTTCGTCCCCGACCGAGAGGCCGGCCACGTCCGCGGCGACGGCCTCGACGACCCCCGACACGTCCGTACCCGGGATCACCGGCAGCCGGACCGACGATTCCGTCTCCCCCGGCATGGTGGTCAGCCCGCCGCGCAGGTACCAGTCCGGAGGATTGACGCCGACCGCGTGCACGCGGACGAGCACCTCGCCCGGGCCCGGCTCGGGAATCGGCGCCACCTCGTAGCGCAGGACCTCCGGGCCGCCGTGCTCATGGAGCCGGACCGCCCTCATCGTGTGTGTGGACATCGTTCTCTCCTGCTCGCGCCGCGGGATACGCTGATTCGGATCAGCGATCCATATAAATGGACCACTGATCCGAATATATGGACCACTGATCCGGATAGTCAAGAGGGACCGATGCGGGCCGACGCCAGGAAGAACCGCGACCACCTGCTCGCCGTAGCGGGCGCCGCCATCACCGAGCAGGGCGTCGACGTGTCGATGCGCGACATCGCGCGCAGGGCCGACGTCGGGCTCGCGACGCTGCTGCGGCACTTCCCGACCCGCGAGGCGCTGCTGGAGGCCCTGCTCCACAGCAGCTTCGGGGAACTGACGGAAAAGGCGCGCGAGTTCGAGACGTCCGGCTCGCCCGAGGACGCGCTCGTCTCGTGGCTGCGCGACTGCGTCGGATGGACCACCGAGTACCGGGGTGTGACGGTGCTGATGGCGGCCGCCATCGACGACACCGAATCGGCGCTCCACGCCTCGTGCGTGACCCTGCGCGCGGCGGGTGCGCGGCTCCTCACCCGTGCCCAGGCCGCGGGCGTGGCGCGGAGTGATGTCGACGGCGCCGATCTGTTCGCCCTGATCGCCATGCTCGCCTGGCTCGGCGACCAGCCCTCGCTCGCGCCCCGCGCCGATCACCTCTTCGACGTCGTCGCGGACGCGATTCTGGTGCGCGGGGCCGTCGGTCACACGGAGGGGTGACACCGCCCGGAGGGCCGTGGGCGGGCATGCCGAGGGCGGCGTCGATACGGGCGAGGCTCTCGGCGAGCAGCCCCACGCCCCTGTGCTACTTGAGCTCGATCTCGACGAAGGCCAGGGCCGAGGTGCCGGCGTTGACGACTTCGTGCTCACCGCCGGCCGGCCGGGCGTAGGACTCGCCGGCCCTCAGCTCCGAGGGGGTGACCGTGCCGTCGGGGCCGATCACGTCGGTGCGTCCGTCGACGACGGGAACGACCACGTAGTCGTACGCGTGCACGTGACGGCCGGTACTCTGCCCGGGCTCGAAGTCCCAGCGGGTCACGCGCACCCGTTCGTCCTCGTGCTGCACGCTCGCGCGAGCCGTCGTGGTCATGATCACTCTCCTTGCTCTCGGTCAGGCGCGGGTACTACGCGTACTGCGAGCAGGCAGCACCACAGGAGGGCAGGCTAGGCGGTGTTCCGCACATTCTCGGATCATGGATCCGGTGTGTCATCGCTCCCGCAGCACGGTGCGGATCACGTGCCGGGCGTTGCGCGCCATCGCCGGGTTCGTTTCGCGGTAGTAGGGCAGGGCGACCAGCGCCTGGGAGAGCGTTCGTCCTCGGCCGCGCGTCCAGGTCGCGTCGTCCACGTTCAGAGCGGCGCGGAAGACTTCCCTGGCCTTGGCCGGCAGCAGGTTCCACGCCGGGAACAGGTCGCAGGCCGGATCGCCCGTTCCGAGGCACCCGAAGTCGATGACCGAGGTCAGCCTGCCCCCGTCCACCAGGAGGTTGCCCGGCATCAGGTCGGCGTGCAGCCACACCGGCGGTCCGTCGTGGCCGGGGGCCAGCAGTGCTTCCTCCCACACGGCTGCGACTGCGTCACAGTCGACGCCCTCCTGGGGGATCCGGCGCAGTTCCTCGATCGCCGCCCGGGTCTCCGCGTCGAGCGAGGCGAGTGGACCTCCGCGGTGGGCCCGCGGGGCGCCGGTCAGGGTGATGCTCCGCATAGCCGCGACGAAGGCGGCCAGATCCTCGGCGAGCAGCACCGGCTCGCTCAGGAGTCCCACCTCGGGATTCGCCCCCGCCAGCCACCGGTACACCGACCACGGCCACGGATATCCGTGCGCCGGCCCACCCTCGCCGAGAAGCTCGGGAACGGCCGTGGGCAGACGAGGCGCGAGCCTGGGCAACCACGTCCGCTCCCTCATCACGTCGTCGGCCCCACCCCGCACGAGCGGCAGGCGTACGACCATGTCGTCGCCCAGCCGGTACATGGCGTTCACGGTGCCGCCGGACGCCAACCGCTCGACGGTCAGGTGCGCCCATCGCGGGAACTGCCCGGCGACCAGCCGCCGTACGAGGCCGGCGTCGATGGGGTGCATACCTGGGTGCATCTGCCCTGTGCTCATGGCCAGTCATCCGACCGCCGGACACCGTCCAGCGTCAATCGCTTTTGCGACGGGCACCGGTCGCCCGCGACTGCGGAAACTCCGCCGCTCCGCTGCGCCTCTGCGAGCCTGTCGTTCCGGCGCCCAGCAGGTGCCATTCAGCCGCCGTACACGCTGAATCCTCTTTCTGTCAGCAGAGTTCCGCCTCGTGCCTACCTCACACTCGCGTGCCGGCGTCGCCTCCGTATGCGCCGCTGCTCTGACGTTCTCGGGACTGCTGGTCACGGGGGTGGTCGCGGCGCAGCCCGCGGCCGCCGCCGACCCGGCCGGCTACCAGAACGTCCGTATCAACGAAGTCACCTCGTCGGGCAACGACACGGTGGAGCTGTACAACCCCGGCTCTACCGCGGTCAGCATCAGCGGCTGGAAGATGTCCGACGACAGCTTCTCGCAGCAGTCGTTCAGCCCGTCGTCCACCACGATCGCGGCGGGCGGCTTCGTCACCTTCAACTCGCCCAAGGGGTTGGGTGATTCGGACAAGGTGGTGATCTACACGTCCGGCGGCACGGTGGTCGACCGTGTCGATTGGGCCACCGACAACGCGAAGCCGGCGATGGCGCGTTGCGGTGGCGACGGTACCGGCGCGTGGGTGACCACCACCACCGCGGCCACCTTCGGTGCCGCGAACGCGGGCGGCTGCCCGTCGACGATCCCGGCGGCGAGCAAGGTGCGAGTCAACGAGGTCACCTCCGCCGGCGCGGACACCGTGGAGCTGTACAACGGCGGCACCAGCGCGGTCAGCGTCGGGGCGTGGAAGTACGTCGACAACGACACCACCCACTCGGCGGCCACGGTCTCGTCCTCCTCGCCGAGCGCGACCAGCATCCCGGCCGGCGGCCGCGTCACCTTCAACTCCACCCTCGGCCTGGGCGACAACGACTCGCTGCTCCTCCTCGACGGCAACGGCGACACGGTCGACTCGGTGACCTGGGCGTCCACCGGCGCCACGCCGTCGGACGAGCGTTGCGCCGACGGCACCGGCTGGTTCCAGGCCTCCGCGACCGCGACGCTCGGCAGCGCCAACTCCTGCTCCGGCAGCGGCGGTGGCGGTGGCGGTGGCGGCCAGACGGGACAGCTGCTCGGTGGCGGCGGCTCGCTCACCAGCGGCTGCGCGCCCGAGGCGCCCAGCGGTACGGGTTCCACCCCCTCGGGCACCCAGGCATGGCCCGGCGGCCTCGACGTCACCATCGTTGACAACGTCTGCGCGTTCACGACGTCCACCGGCCCCGAGGGCCGCGATGTGAGCGGTCTGGCGTTCGACCCGACGAACCCGTCGGTGCTGTGGGCGGCCAAGAACAAGAACTGGCTGTTCAAGCTGGTCAAGAGCAACGGCAAGTGGATCCCGGACGCGTCGTGGAGCGCGACCGGCAAGCAGATCCGCTTCGCGAGCGGCTCCGGCGAGCCGGACTCCGAGGGCCTGACCGTCGGCGCCAACGGCCACGTCTACGTGACCTCCGAGCGCGACAACACCAACAGCACGGTGCCCAAGGACACGATCATGGAGTTCGACCCGGCCGCGACCGGCTCGACCCTCACGCCGGTTCACCAGTGGGACATGACCTCGCAGTTCCCGCAGCTGAACACCGGCAGCAAGGACGACGCCAACCTCGGCTTCGAGGGCGTCGGCTACGTCCCGGACAGCTGGCTGACCGCCAACAACTGGGTGGACCCGCGCACCGGTGCCGCCTACAACCCGGCGAACTACCCTCTGCACGGCTCGGGCCTGTTCTTCGCCGGCCTGGAGTGGGACGGCTCGCTGCACGTCTACGGCCTCAACTCCGACGGCACGTTCACCACGTTCACCACCATCGCGACCGGCAAAGCCTCCGTGATGGACGTGATGTTCGACGCAGGCACCCAGCGCCTCGTCGCGACCTGCGACAACACCTGCGGCGAGACGCACACCTTCATGAAGGTCGACGCGAGCGGCGCGATCGTCCCGGACGTGACCTACACCAACCCGGCGGTCATGCCCGTCGACAACCTGGAGGGCTTCGCGATCGCGCCGACCTCGACCTGCGTCAACGGCTCGCGCGAAGCGGTCTGGTCCGACGACGGCATCCACGGCTTCGGCTCGGGGACTTCCTCCAACGGGCACGCCCTGTACAGCGGCGCCTTCCCCTGCTGAACACCGCCGGCGGAAGTGAGGTCCCCTGAGGGACAGACTGCGAAGAAGCTCCCGGCGAGCGGGGTGGCGAGCAAGCCACCCGGGCCTGCCGGGAGCTTCAGCGGTCTTGTCCGGCTCCGGTGAGGACGTGGCCTGGGCTCCGGGCTGAATGGTGCGGGGGTGGAGCGGGGGCGCTGCCGTGGTCGCGGCCTGCTGGGCCAGGAGGCCGGTGACCAGGGTGAGCGGGGGCCAGGACAGGCGGCCGTGCCGGGCGACGGCGTAGGCGCGCATGGTCACCGGCCACGCGTGCGTACCAGCCGCTGCACACCGGACTGCTCCCGGCTCGGACGCGCGACTACACCGACACCAGGGCCGCGCGCGGGGCCACGTACTTCTACACGCTGGAGGCGGTGCGCGCCGACGGCAGCGTCGCGGGCACGTACGGGTGGAGCTGCGTCTTCCAGGACCGCCTGTAGGGCGACGGAGCCCCGTCCGAGCCGGGTCGGCCGGCCAGTCAGCCGGTCAGGTGCCGTTCCAGCCAGTCGGCGGCGGCGCGGCGGAAGAGCCGGCGGTTGTCGGCCCGCAGGAAGTCGTGGCCCTCGTCGCGCAACGTGAGGAGTTCGGCGTTCAGGCCGCGTTCGCGTGCCGCTCGTACGAACTGCTCGGACTCCCCCGGCGGCACGTTGGTGTCGTGTTCCCCGTGCACGGCGAGCAGCGGCGCCCGCAGCGCGTCGATGCGGCTCATGGGTGAGAGCCGGCGCAGGAGTTCACGGTCGCGTTCGGGGTGGCCGTACTTGTGGGCCGCCGACTGGGCGATCCAGGGTTCGGTGCCCTGGAAGAACGTCGCGAAGTCCGACATGCCGCACACCGCGACGCCGGTGCGGAACAGCTCCGGGTGCCGGACCAGGGAGGCGAAGGTGAGGTAGCCGCCGTAGGAGCGGCCCATGACCGCGAGCCTGGAGGGGTCGGCCGATCCGCTCAGCACCGCGTGGGCGGCGCAGTCCGCCACGTCGTCGATCGCGGCGAAACGCCCCTCGCCCAGGTCCGAGTCGACGAACGACCTGCCGTATCCGGACGATCCGCGTACGTCCGGGGCGAAGACGTCCACTCCCCGGCCCAGGATCTCGTGGTAGAGCGGTTCGAGGACGGGGCGCTCCTGGTCCTCGGGGCCGCCGTGCAGGTGGATGACGCAGGGCGCGGGCTCCCCGGGGTTGCGGCCCGGTGCGCGGTAGTACCAGCCGTTCAGCGGCACCCCGTCCCGCGCCGTGAGGCGGCGGTGGACGGGGCGTACCGGCGGGCGGCCCGGCGGGACGGCGTCCTCGTCCGCCGACGACCAGGGGGTGCGCACCGTGGTGACTCCCTCGGGGAGCCACCAGATCCCGGGGCGGCGCTGGGATCCCGAGAGTGCCAGGAGCAGTCGTCCCGGTCCGGCATCGGCGATACGGGTGACCACTTCGTGCGGCAACTCCAGTAGTAGGCGCGACCGTTCGGACGGGGTTTCCGTCGTTCCCGCCGTGGCCCGCGACGCACCGGGCGAAGGCCCCGAAGCCCCCGCAGCGCCCGAAGCCCCCGTGGCGCCCGTCGGGGCGACGTCGAAGATCTCGACCTCGCTGGTGCCCCGGACGTTCCAGGCGAGGACGGCGGCGCTGCCGTCGTGGGCGCAGCGCAGCAGTTCGAGGTCGCTGTCGTCCCGTGCCGCGCCGACGGACCAGCCGCACGGCTGTCCGTCCGGGTCGAGTTCGGCGGCGAGGAGCACCGCGAACTCGCGGTAGGCGTCGCTTCGCAGCCAGAGGGTGTCCGCGCCGGGCGAGAACGCGCCGATCCACGGGTCGCCGTCGGCCACCGGCGTCACGCAGGTCGTCACACGGTCGGTGATGCGCAGGACGACGGCCTCGCGCCGCCCGCGGGGGCCCCGGCGCAGCAGTGCCAGTGTGCCGTCGCGGCTGAGGTCGCACACGCGCAGCGTCGCCGCGTCCTGCTCGGTGGCGAGCAGGGCGGGGGCGGTCACGCCGTCGGGGTCGACGAGGTAGGCCGACAGTCCGTCGCCGAAGCCGGCCGTCGGGGCGGCGTGCCGGACGCCGAGAGCGTCGGTCGTCAGCGTCTCGACGGTCGTGTGGGGTGACGCGATGCCGGGTTCGCGGTCCGTGGGGGCCGAGGGCAGCGCGAGTCCGTGGTCGGCGTGCGGCGCCGTGTCGAGGCGTACGGCGTCGAAGAGTACGGCGTCGCCCATGGGGCCGTGGCCGTGCTCGGACAGACGGTCGGCGGCCCGGCCGAGGCCGGCGCCGGCGAGGGCGGGCTCCGCCGTGGCGTCGGGGGCCGGCTCGGTGGGGACCGCGACGGTGACGGCGACCGCCGATCCGTCGTGTGCCCAGCAGCCCAGGTGGGCGGAGCTGCCCGGCTCGGCGCCGGCCATGATGTGCCGGTCGCTGCCGTCGGGGCGTACGCACAGCACCCGTTTCTGTTCGCCGCCCCCGGGGGCGGTGGTGTAGGCGATCCAGCGGCCGTCGGGCGACCAGGACACCTCCCGCACGGGGTCGGGTCCGTCGTCGAGCAGCCGCGGCGCGTCACCGTCGACGGGGCCCACCCAGAGCTGGGGTACGCCGCCCCGGTCGCAGATGAAGGCGACCTGTGCGCCGGCCGGGTCGGCCGAGGGGTACCAGCAGCCGTGGGCGATGAGCCGCGTCGTCGCGTCGCGCGGCCCGGATGCGTCCGGGAGCGGGACGCGGGCCGGCGCGGCGAAGGCGGGGCCGCGGCCGTCGGGGGCCGGCGGCGCCGCACTGCCGTTGGCGCTCGGGCGGCCGCCCGCGTTCGACGGCGCCGAGCCGGAGGTCCGCCTCGGGTCGGCGGTCAGGTGATGCCCGGCGGCAGCAGGTCCGGCGAGAGCGTTCCCCTCAGGGACGCTCCGGGAAGGGGCGTTCCCCTCAGCGGCGCCGCGCGCAGGGACGCTCCCCGCAGGGCCGGTCCCGGCAGAGGTCCCGCCCCTGCCGAGTGCGCCCTCCGTGACGGCTTCCGGTGCTCCGGTCAGATTCCGTGCGTCTGCAGCCATATCTCCAGCAAAGCCAGTTGCCACAGCGCGTTCGCTCCGCGCCTGGTGCGGTGTCGGTCGGGTGCCGCCAGCAGTTCGGCGACGTACGTGTCCTGGAAGAGGCCGCGCCGCCTGGCCTCGGGGGCGTCGAGCGCCTCCCGCACCCGCTCCAGGACGGGTCCGGCCATGTGGGTGATCGCCGGGACCGGGAAGTAGCCCTTCGGTCGGTCGACCACGTCGTGGGGCAGCAGTTTGCGGCCGGCCTCCTTCAGGACGCCTTTGCCGCCGTCGGCCAGCTTCAGCTCCGGCGGGCAGGCGGCGGCCAGCTCCACCAGTTCGTGGTCGAGGAACGGCACGCGGGCCTCCAGGCCCCAGTCCATCGTCATGTTGTCGACCCTCTTGACCGGGTCGTCCACCAGCATGACGTGGGTGTCGAGCCGCAGGGCCGCGTCGAGCGCGGTCTCGGCTCCCGGCACCGCCATGTGCGCGCGGACGAAACGGCCGGAGACGTCGTCCTGGGGCAGCATGTGCGGTTGCAGGATCGCGGCGAGGTCGGCGTGGGACCGGTCGAAGTACGTCTCCATGTACGTCTCCGGCTCGTCCTCGCGGGCCGCGTCGGCCAGTCGCGGGTACCAGTGGTAGCCGGCGAACACCTCGTCCGCGCCCTGGCCGCTCTGGACGACCTTGACGTTCCTGGCCACCTCTTCGGAGAGCAGGTGGAAGGCGACCGCGTCGTGGCTCATCATCGGCTCGCTCATCGCCGCGATCGTCGCGTCCAGGGCGGTCGACACGCGGTGCGAGGGGATGACCAGTTGGTGGTGGTCGGTGGCGAACTCCCGCGCGATCAGGTCGGAGTACCGGAACTCGTCTCCGTCCGTGCCGCCCTCCGACTCGAAGCCCACGCTGTACGTCGCGAGGTCGCGCTGTCCTTCGTCGGCCAGCAGGGCGACGATCAGGCTGGAGTCCAGACCTCCGGAGAGCAGGACGCCGACCGGCACGTCCGCGACCATCCGGCGGCGTACGGCGGTGCGCAGCGCGTCCAGCACCGCGTCCCGCCACTCGGTGGCGCTCATGCCCGCGTGCTCGGGACGGCGGGTGTACGACGGCTGCCAGTAGCAGTGCTCCCGGTACGTACCGTCCGGCTCGACGATCCGCACGGTGGCCGGGGGCAGCTTCCGCACCCCGGTCAGGACGGTGCGGGGCGCGGCCACGGTCGCGTGCCAGCTGAAGTACTGGTGCAGGGCGGCGGGGTCGAGCGAGGTGTCGACGTCACCGGCGGCGAGCAGCGCGGGCAGCGAGGAGGCGAAGCGCAGCCGTTCGGGGGTCTGTGCGAGGTAGAGGGGCTTGATGCCCAGCCGGTCGCGTACGAGGACCAGCCGGCCGGTGCGGTGTTCGACGAGGGCGAAGGCGAACATGCCGCGGAACCGGTCGACGCAGTCGGTGCCCCACTGCTGGTACGCCTTGAGGACGACCTCGGTGTCGGACGTGGAGCGGAACCGGTGGCCCAGGGCCTTGAGTTCGGCGCGCAGCTCCTCGTAGTTGTAGATGCAGCCGTTGAAGACGCCGGTGAGGTGCAGCTGGGGGTCGGTCATCGGCTGGTCCCCGCGTTCGGAGAGGTCGATGATCTTCAGCCGGCGGTGTCCCAGGGCCACGGCGTCCCGCGACCAGATGCCGTGTCCGTCGGGGCCGCGGGCGGCGAGACGGTCACTCATGCGTTCGACGGCCGCCACGTCGGGCCGCGAGCCGTCGAAGCGCATCTCTCCGCTCAGGCCGCACACCCGGAACCACCTCCCCACTGCGCGTACGGGGCGCGCGGGGCGTACAGCGATGCGCTGTACGCCGGCGCGCCCTTCGTCATGTGGCAGGGACTGGTCGACACGGTGCTGTCTCTCCTCAGGGGCAGGAGTGGGTACGGCGTGGCGGGTCGGTCGATGGAAGGTCTCAACGGTTCGTGTTCACCTCAAAGGCCGGCGGCCCATACCGGGCGCACAGGGTGGGTGGGCGCGGCGAACCGCTCCGGGGGCGTGATGCGCCCGGGGTCGGCGGTGACGGGCCGGGGGCGCGGGTGGTCGTCGCCCCGGGTCTCCGCGATCGTCATGTCGGTGCAGGCCAGCAGGCCCTCCCCCGCGGCCGTGCGGCGCATGCGGTGGGCGGCGCTGCCGGTCGCGAGCGCCCGTTCGGCGAGGTCGCGGACCGTGTGCCGGTCTCCGGCGGCCTCGAGCGCCGGTGCCACCCGTCGCAGCAGGCTGTGGACGACTTCGGCCGCGGGCGCCTCGTGCCGCGTGCCGGGGTCGATCAGGTTTCCTTCCAGGCCCGATCGCGCGGCCCGCCAGGCAGCGGCGCGCAGCCACTCGTGCCGGCCGGCGCAGGCCGGGACGCCGCCCGCCGCGATCCGCTCGCGGGCTTCGGTCACCAGCGCACGGAAGAGGCCGGCGATGAGCACGACCGTCTCCGCGCGCGGGCAGGCGTCGCAGATGCGCAGTTCGAGGGTCGGCTGGTGGGCGGAGGGCCGGATGTCGTAATAGATCATTCCCGCGTCGCTGATGACACCGGAGTCCACGAGGCACCGCACGGCCGCGTCGTACTCGGCGGCGTCGGCGAAGCAGCCGGGCGGGCCCGCGGTGGGCCAGCGCTGCCACAGCATGGTCCGCCAGCTGGCGTATCCGGTGTCGGCGCCCTCCCAGAACGGCGAGCTGGCGGACAGCGCCAGCAGCACGTGCAGCCACGGCGACACCTCGCACATGACGCGTACGGCGAGGTCGCGGTCGGGGACGTCGACGTGGACGTGTGTTCCGCAGATCAGCTGCTCGTCGGCGATCATGCGGTACTCGTCGACCATGTGCCGGTAACGGTCGCCCGCGGTGGGGCGTATGTCCGCGGTGCGCGCCAGCGGGACCGTGCCGGCGGCCACCACGGCCAGACCGTGCGCGCTCGCGGCGGTGTCGAGCCGGCCCCTGGTGACGATGACGTCGCTGTACAGACCGTCCAGGGACGAGTGCACACCGCTGTTCGACTCGACGGTCGACTGCTGCAGCTCGGTGGTGAACGTCTGCTCGGGAAGTCCTTCCAGCACCGCCGCGGCACGGGGCACGAGCAGGCCCGTCCCCACCTCGACGACGTGGAACTCTTCCTCCACTCCGATACGAACGGTCATGACACTCCAGAGAGGGCGGGCGGACATTCGACTGCCTCGCCCGGGACCAGTTCCACCCCGCCGGTACGCCGACGCCCGGGCTGTGTACCTCTGGGTTCCCAGATGACTCATTACCAACCATAGGCCGCTCCCCCGAGACCCGCGCTTCACAGATGAGCGGCGGCAGCGTGCCGCATCCGAAGGGCCGGGAACGTACGAAGGACGGTGGACGGCAGTCGGGAAGCCGGCCCGCCGGTGGAGACTCGCCAGTGGGGACGCGCCGATGGAGACCCGCCAAGGGAGAGGTGACGCCATGACGAGGTGGGAGGAGCGACCGGACGGAGGCCGGCCGGAGGGTCGTAACTGCGCCCACGCCGGTACGGCTCCCTTCCCGGAACCCGCACCGCTGAGCGACGCGTGCCTCGGCTGCGCCGTCCGGGGCCGCCAGGGGACGACGGGCGGCCTGCGGCTCTGTCTGACCTGCGGCCACGTCGGATGCAGCGACAGTTCGCCGGGCGCCCACGCGACCGCTCACCACGAGGCGACCGGGCACCCCCTCGTACGCTCCGCGGAACCCGGCGAGTCGTGGGCCTGGTGCTACGTGGACGAGGTGTTCCTGCGGCCGCGGGGCGGCGCGTCGCCGGGGTGTTCGCCCGGATGAGTGGTCCGCCGTCGCGCACCGGGGGGCTCAGCGATCGGCCGGCCGGCCACGGCGTGACCGCCGCCATGCTGTTGGCGTGGCCGCCGGTCCCGAGGTGGGGCCGCACGGTGGCAGGCCGCCGGTCCCGCCCACGCCGGTGAGCCCGTGCAGTCGGTCGAGAGCCGCGGCCATGTCGGCTGCCGCCGCGGGCGCGAGCGGCCGGCGCACGATGTACGACTTGGGCGCGAAGGCGACTCCGGCCCCCGGAGGCCGCCGCCCCCGGCCGGTACGCCGACGCCCACGCACCTGGCCGACGTGCGCCCCGCGCCCCTGAGCCGCTGGTGACGGCTGCGCTCAGGCCGTCGTCGCGGCCGCCCGGGCGCTGACACCGGCCTCCCATACGAACC
The DNA here is from genome assembly GCF_033792105.1 of Streptomyces sp. WI03-4A. Lineage (NCBI taxonomy): Bacteria > Bacillati > Actinomycetota > Actinomycetes > Kitasatosporales > Streptomycetaceae > Streptomyces > Streptomyces sp. WI03-4A. The sequence goes on along the minus strand of NZ_JARAUO010000039.1, from coordinate 36,642 downwards.
CGTCCAGGTCCGTGCAGGGGCCGGCGGCGCCGGACAGGACGAGCCGGTGGGATCCGGTGCCCTCGGGGGACACGCCCGCGTCCTTGGCCAGGGCGCGGCGCTTGTACAGCGCGAGCTTGACCTCGCCCGGGCCGGCGGCGAACTCGACGTACTTGCCGCCGAAGCTCTTCCCCACGCTCAGGCCCCGCTCGGCGTAGAACTGCTTGGTGGCCTTCACGTCCTCGACGCCGAGCAGGAGCACGAGCTCGTCGAAGGCGCGGGTGACCGGGCCACTGTCCTTCTTCGCCGAGGTCGCGATCTTCACGATCGTGCCGTCCGGGGCCTGGACGACACCGCCGTAGCCCCACAGCGACTTCGAGGCCGCCTTGAGGGTGGTGGCACCGGCGTCGACGGCGGCGGCGACGAGGGCGTCGACGTCGCCCGGCTGGGACACCACCAGCGACAGCGTGAACCCCCGGAAGCCGGACGTGGCGGTCGAGGAGGCCCGCAGACGCAGGTGCGGGGAGTCGGGGCCGAGGACGGCGGAGTAGAAGCGGGTGGCGGCCGCGAGGTCGGCCACTTCCAGGGTGACGGCGTCGATGGAGTTCATGCCTACGACGGTAGGAGCAGCGGGGCGACCGGCGCTTCTCGAAAACTGACCGGTTCGGGCGGCCGCCCCGACCGGCCGGTACGGCGGTCGGTTCGGCCGGTCTCGCCGGACATCTTCGCCGTCGGCTGGTTGACGTGATCCTCGTTCACCGGCCGGCGGCCGCGGCTTCCGGGCGGCCGCTCAGGGCCCGCTCCTCCGCGTCGGCCAGCCAGAAGAAGACCGGCGGCAAGGTCAGCTCGATCACCGCCAGCGCGATCTGGAACCACTGCGGCCGGCCGTGCACGGCGAGTGAGAGCAGTCGGCCCACGCCGCCCAGCAGGAAGACGGCCGCCAGCCACCGCACGGCCCGAGCCGGGACGGGACGCTGCCGGGCGGCCCAGACCCAGGCCAGCCCGTAGCCGACAAAGGAGGCGCCCATGAACCGGCCCCAACTGTCGACCGTCGCACCGGCGGAGCCGGCTCCCGGGATCGCCGCGTTGCCGAGTGCCACGTGGAACAGGCCGATCGCCACACAGGACCAGCCCATGAGCAGTGTCAGTACGCGCAGGGTCCTGGCCATGCTTCCCCCAGAGTCGCGGTGCCGAACGAAGACCAGTTGACATGTGTCTACTACAGTGGAGCGCCTTAGTAGACGCATGTCAACTAGACTCCATGCGTGCCATCTCGCCAGCGACTCACCCCCGACGCCCGCCGCGCCCAGCTCCTCGCCGTCGGCGCGCGGCTCTTCGCCGCGCACCCGTACGCCGACGTCCTGATGGAGCACGTCGCCGAAGAGGCGGGCGTCTCCCGGGCGCTGCTCTACCGCCACTTCCCCAGCAAGCACGCCCTCTTCGCGGCCGTCTACCAGCAGGCGGCGGACCAGCTGCTCGCCGAGACACGGCTCGACCCAGCCGACTCCCTGGTGGACCAGTTGATCCAGGGCATGGACGTCCACCTCGACTACTTCGTGGCGAACCGCAACGCCGTCCTGGCCGCGAACCGTGTCCTCGCGGGCGACCCGGTGATCCAGACGATCATGACGAACGAGCTGGACGCCCTCCGCGCGCGACTGCTGACCGTGCTGCCACTCGCCGACGAGACGGCCCGCGAAGCCGTGTCGGGCGTCCTCAAGAGCTGGCTGGTCTTCGTCCAGGTCCTCGTCGTGGACTGGCTCAGTGAAAAGACCTGCACCCGCACCCAGTTGCGCGATGTCTGCGTGGGCGCGGTTCTCGGCGCCCTGCGTCCCCTGCTGGCCGACGACCCCGCCCCGGACTGGCCGCGGCACGGGCCCGCGCAGCGGTGACGCGCACATGCCGCCCCGCGTGGCAGGGGGGCGCTCTCGCGGCGCGCGGCGACAGGACGTAGTCTGCGGCCATGATCGACGCCCCTATTTCGACACCTCAGGCCGCGCTCGACACGCTGCTGGCCGGCAACCAGCGATTCGTCGCCGGTGCGACGGAGCACCCGAACCAGGACGCGGCCCGCCGCGCCGAGACCGCTCCGTCCCAGAGCCCCTTCGCGGTGCTGTTCGGATGTTCCGACTCCCGCCTGGCCGCCGAGATCATCTTCGACCGGGGGCTGGGCGACCTGTTCGTCGTCCGCACCGCCGGGCACGTCGCGGGACCGGAGGTGCTCGGCAGCATCGAGTACGGCGTCAGCGTGCTCGACTGCCCCCTGGTCGTGGTGCTCGGCCACGACGCCTGCGGCGCGGTCGCGGCGACCCGCGCCGCCGTCCAGGACGGCACCGCCGCCGGCGGTTACGTGCGCGACGTGGTCGAGAAGGTGACCCCCAGCGTGCTGGCCTCCCGCGCCGCCGGCCACACCGAGGACAGCGAGTTCATCGACGAGCACATAAGGCGCACCGTCGACCTGCTGCTGGAGCGCTCGCGCGCCCTCGCCGACGCGGTCGAAGCCGGCCGGGTCGCGGTCGCCGGTATGTCCTACCGGCTCGCCGACGGCACCGCCCACCTGGTCACCGTCCGCGGCCTCGCCCTCCCCGCGGACGCGGCGAGCTGACCCCCGACGGTTCGACCAACGGCGCTCAGGCCGGGGCTCCCGGCTCGGGCCTGGGTGCCGGCGCGGCGCTGTGGCCGCCGAGTGCCCGCCTTCCTCGCTCCGCGTACGTACCTTCGGCGCCCGGCGCGGTGGAGCGAGCGGTTCGCTGAGCCGTGCGAGCCGTGCGAGCCGTGCGAGCCGTGCGAGCCGTGCGAGCCGTGCGACATGTAACCGGTGCGCGCTTCAGGCCGCGGTGACCCGGGCGATGAACGCCGCGAGGTTCGCGACGGTCCGCTGGACCTTCTCCTCCAGGGTGAGCGACTCGGGCAGGCGCGCGCCGACGCCCGCGTCCTTCCTGCCCCGCACGTACAGCGGGCAGGCCAGGTCGCCGCACATGTAGACACCCACGGAGTTCCCCTGCTGCCCGGCCCGGCCCGCCTTCGCGGCGACCATGAGGGTCACGCCACCGGTGTGGGTGGTCAGGCAGAGCGAGCACATACTGCGCCGCGTCTGCCACGAGGACGCCCCGGAGGTACGCAGCGTGAGCGCGACGGGACGGCCGTCCAGTTCGGTCGCGAGGTAGGCGCGGTCGGGGGCCTGGGGGTCCCGCCAGCCGAGGAAGTCCAGGGCGTCCCAAGGTTGTTCGGCCAGGTCACGCGGGACGGACAGACGCTTCGCCTCGCCCTTGGTGCAGTTCACGAAGGCGGCGCGGATCTCCCGCTCGGTCAAGGGTCTCATGAGTCGCAGGCTAATTTGCCTAAAGGCTTTAGGCAAATGGCTTATAGTTATCGCCGAACAGGAGGATGACTATGGTGAGAGTGGGCCTGACCCCTGAGCGCCTGACCCTGGCGGGGGCCGAGCTGGCCGACGAGGTGGGCTTCGACCAGGTGACCGTCTCGGCGCTCGCCCGGCGCTTCGACGTCAAGGTCGCGAGTCTGTACTCGCACCTGAAGAACTCGCAGGAGCTGAAGACGAGGATCGCCCTGTTCGCTCTGGAGGAACTCGCCGACCGCGTCGCCGACGCCCTGGCCGGGCGGGCCGGCAAGGACGCCCTGGCCGCCTTCGCGGACGCCTACCGCGACTACGCCCGCGAGCATCCCGGCCGGTACGACGCGGCACGGCTGCGGCTCGACCCCGAGACGGCGGCCGCCAGCGCCGGCGTACGGCACGCGCAGATGACCCGGGCGATCCTGCGCGGCTACCACCTGAGCGAGCCGGACCAGACGCACGCGGTGCGGATGCTCGGCAGCGTCTTCCACGGCTACGTCAGCCTGGAGCTGGCCGGGGGCTTCGAGCACAGCGCCCCCGACGCGCAGGAGTCGTGGGCCTGGGTGGTGGACTCCCTGGACGCGCTCCTGCACAGCAAGGGCACGTCCTGACGCCGGCCCCATCGATCACCTTGCGCCTGTCCCCCTGCCGAAGAACAGACTGAGGCTTGCCATGAGCACCGCACAGGACTGGATCACCACCCCCGTCACCACGGCCATCCTGCGCGGCCACCTCGACGCCGAGACCACCGCGCACGGCCTGCTGCCGCACCGGCTGCCCGCACGGGCGCGCCGGCAGATCCCCGACAGCCAGCTCGCCATGGCGGAGGCCCAGCCGTCCGGGGTACGGCTGGTCTTCCGCACCCGGGCCACCGTCATCGAGCTGGACACGCTGCCGACCAAGCGCGCCTACCGGGGGTTCCCGGGTCCGGCGGACGGCACGTACGACCTCGTGGTCGACGGCCGTCTCACCGCACAGGCCACGGTGGCGGGCGGCAACGTACTCACGGTCACCGACATGTTCACCCAGTCCTTCGAGCTGACCGAGGGGCCCGCCGGCACGGCCCGGTTCGCCGGTCTCCCCGCCGGTGACAAGGACGTGGAGATCTGGCTCCCGCACACGGAGATCACCGAGCTGATCGCCCTGCGCACCGACGCGCCCGTCGAGGCGGCCCCGGTGGGCGGGCGCAGGGTGTGGCTGCACCACGGCAGTTCCATCAGCCACGGCTCCAACGCCACGCATCCGACCGGAATCTGGCCCGCCCTGGCTGCCGCCCGCGGTGAAGTGGAGCTGGTGAACCTGGGGTTCGGCGGGAGCGCGCTGCTGGACCCGTTCACCGCCCGGGCGATGCGCGACACACCCGCGGACCTGATCAGCGTGAAGATCGGCATCAACATCGTCAACGCCGACGCCATGCGGCTGCGCGCTTTCACGCCCGCGGTCCACGGCTTCCTCGACACCATCCGCGAGGGCCACCCCACCACGCCACTGCTGGTCGTGTCGCCGCTGCTGTGCCCCGTCCAGGAGGACACACCCGGCCCGCTCGCACCCGACTTCGACGGCGGGACCCTGCGGTTCAAGGCGACGGGCGACCCGGCCGAACGCGGCACGGGACGCCTGACCCTCAACGTCATCCGCGCCGAACTCGCCCGGATCGTCGGGCAGCGGGCGGCCGACGATGCAGCCCTGCACCATCTCGACGGCCGTGAGCTGTACGGCGAGAAGGACTACGCGGAGTTCCCACTGCCCGACGAGGTCCACCCCGATCCGGCAGGACACCGTCGCATCGCGGAGAACTTCGGACGTCTCGCGTTCGGCGCCGGCGGCCCCTTCGCGAACGGGGTCGACTGACCACTCGAACGCTGGAGTTGCGGGCCGAGCGGCCGAGCGATGGCAGGCTGCTGCCGGGCGTGCACGGTCAGCTCGGGCCGGCGCCGGACAGGTCCGCGCCGAGCAGGGAGAAGATCACCTGATCGTGCCACTGTCCCCCGCGCCACTGGGCGGAGCGCAGCACGCCCTCCCTGACGAAGCCCGCCTTCTCCAGCGCACGTTGCTCTGCGCGGTTGGCGCAGTCCGTCCAGGCCTGGATCCGTTCGGCCCGGGTGTGGTCGAAGAGGTACTCGGACACCAGTCGTTGGGCCCGCGTACCGGTACCACGCCCGAGCGCGGCCGGCACCAGGCCGATCGCCAGAGTCCAGCAGGTCGAGGTGGCGGGCCGCCCCCAAGTACTGGCGAACCATTCGACCCGGCCCACTGTCCGGCCCGCCTCGGCGACCGAGAGCACACCGCCGTCGGGACCGAGCAGGCCGGTCTCCGCGAACCGCCGCCGCAGAGCGGCCGGTGAACCGAAGCCGAACCACTGGTACGGGCCGGTCCCCTCGGGCCCACTGAACTCGCGCTCGTACAGGTCGAGATCGTCGGCGGTCACCGGGCGCAGCGTGATCTCATCAGACATGGAACGGCTCCTGGTCCTCTCGACCGCAGCTCGACCTCGTACGGCCGGCGTCGGCAACGGCGTCCGACTCTCCCATACCTGGGCCTGACCTTGATCGCCCAGACCGGTCTCCGTACGCTCGCTCGATGGGACACGACAGCCCGTAGGGCCGGCCGAAAGGCCGGGCCTTTGTTTGTGAGGGGAGAGGCGGGGCACGAGGGGCGTTACCGAGACAGCGATTTCAGACGGTTCGAGGAGGCCCCTTTCATGACTGCCGACGAGAAGGCCAAGGCGAAGACCGAGCAGGCCAAGGGCAAGACCAAGGAAGCCGTGGGCAACGCCGTCGGCAACGACCGGATGGCGGCCGAAGGGCAGGCGGAGAAGAGCAAGGGCGACGCCCGCGAGGCCAAGGAAAAGACGAAGGACGCTTTCAAGCACTGACAGCACTGACATCCTCTTTCTTTTCCCGCTGCACCGGAATGGGCCTTCCCGCAAGGAGGGCCCATTCCGCTGTCGGGCGGGACCGTTGTCAGGCGGGACCGAGGAGGATACGAGCGATGACGCGCTTGCCGACCGTGTCCCGCAGGACCGCGAGATCGGCTGCCACGGCCTTCACTATCTCCAGACCGTGCCGGCCCACCCGCTGGGGATCCGCGTCGCTCGCCGTCGGCAGGACCGGGGCGCTGTCCCAGACCTCCACCTCGAGCGCCTCGCCGCCCAGGCGCAGGCTCAGCAGGATGGGACCAGGGGCGTACTTGCAGGCGTTCGTGACCAGTTCGCTGACCACCAGCTCGGTCAGCCCTACCACACGGGCCGACACCCGCGGTCGGTCTCCGTGCCCGTGCCGAGCGAGGAAGGCGGTGGTCTGGTGCCGCGCCTCGGCGATGCACGAGCCGTCTCCGGACAGGGCGATGGTCGCCTCCGTCGCCTCGGCGTCCGGTCCCCCGCAACAGCTACCGTCCGGCTCGTTGATCCGCCCTGCCACTTCGACCTTGTCCCTCCGCATGCCGTCTGCCCGGCCGGGTACCACGCCCGCCGTGCGTACACGTGTGACAGGGCCATCCGGGTGCATAACCAGTACCATGCCCCAGCCGGTCCTCGCCGAGGAAGCACTGGCTTGACCCTGTGTATTGGCTGGTCAGGAGAGCGTGGACGACAACCGAGAGCCATCGGTGGGCGACAGACTGTCGATCACGCTGGCCGAAACAGACGGCGTCACCGTGGTGGCGGCGCACGGCGAGGTGGACCGCGACAGCGCGCCTCAGCTCCTCGAGGCCCTGACCGCCAGGGATTCTTCGGCGTGCCGCACGGTGCTGAACCTCAGTGGCATCACCTTCATGGACTCCAGCGGCATCAACGTCCTCATCGTCGCCCACCGCTCGGCCGAGAGCTCCGGAGGCTGGCTTCGCCTGGCCGCTCCCAGCCCCTCCCTCGCACGCCTCATCGAGATCGTCGGCCTCGATGAGGTCATCCCCTGCCGGCCCACCGTCCAGGACGCCCTCCGCGACTGACCGTTCGATCGGATGCCATCGGGTACGCAGACGTGCCTGATGCCCGTCACCGGTGCGACGGGCGTCAGGTCGGACCTGGACGGTCGGCGGATGTCAGCCGGCGGTGAGCAGTCCCTCACGCAGGCGGGTCAGGCACCGGGACAACAGCCTGGAGACGTGCATCTGGGAGACGCCCAGGTGTTCGCCGATCTGCGCCTGGGTGAGCTCCTCCACGAACCGCATGTGGATGATCTGCCGGTCCCGCTCGTCCAGGGCGGCGATCAGCGGGGCCAGCGCGTGGAAGTCCTCGACCAGTTCCAGGGCATGGTCCTCGGCGCCGATGAAGTCCTGCAGGACGGCCTCGCCGTCCTCGCCGCCTCCGATGGTGGCGTCCAGAGAGGTGGAGTTGTATCCGTTGGCGGCCAGCCGGGCCTCGCGGACCTCTTCCTCGGGCAGGCTCATCAGCTCCGACAGCTCCTTGACCGTCGGATCGCGGTCCAGGCGGCTGCGCAGCTCCTCCGTCGCGTGGGCGAGCTGGACCCGGGCTTCCTGCAGCCGGCGGGGCACGTGCACGGCCCAGGTGGTGTCACGGAAGAAACGCTTGATCTCGCCCACTATGTAGGGGACGGCGAAGGAGGTGAACTCCACTTCGCGGGACAGCTCGAACCGGTCGATCGCCTTGATCAGACCGATCATGCCGACCTGGACGATGTCCTCCATCTCCTCCGGACCGCGGCTGCGGAACCGGCCGGCCGCGTAGCGGACCAGGGACATGTTCATCTCGATCAGCGTGTTCCGCGCGTACTGGTACTCGGGCGTGCCCTCCTCCAGCACCGTGAGCTGCTGAAAGAACAGCCGCGACAGCTCACGGGCGTCCTTGGGGGCCACCTTGGAGGGGTCGGCCACCTCCGGCAGCTCAGGAATCCGCGTGTCCGTTGCCAACGTGCTCATGAGCGCCATGACGGTACCCTCCCCATTCGAATGCGTGCCTCGTCGGCCGCAAGGCGGCCGACGAGGCTGCGGTTACCCCGTCTCCTCGCATGCATGCACGCCCCCCCACGAAAATGTGCGATTCGCGGTCCGCGCGCCCATGACGCCCCTCGTGCTCGGCATCGGTCGACGCTGGAGCGGGGTGTGTTGTGACTCGTTTCATAGCCGCCGCGCCCCCGGGCCCGATCCACGGTGAATGATGATCGATGGGTGACACATCGACCACTGGGGCGGATTGCCTCCGCGGTGCTCCCGTGCCACCCTGACCCGGGCCAGTGGACAGGTGGATGACCACCACGATCGGCCTCGGACACGCCATCCGGGTCTTGGCGAGTCGGAGGGGTTGAAGGTGTTCTCGGTACGGATCGGGTCGGCGGCGCAGACGTGCGTGCTCACGCTGCACGGCGAGCTCGACTACGACAGTGCCGTTCAGCTTCAGGAGGCCGCCGATCACGTGCTCGCCGACCCCGGTCTGTCGGTGCTCGTCGTGGACTGCACGGCGTTGGAGTTCTGCGATTCCTCGGGTATCGGCTGCCTGGTGCGGGTGTACCAAGGGCTTTCCGCGCGGGGCGGAGTGCTGCGGCTCGCCGCGGTCCCGGTGTCCGTCGCGCGGGTGTTCGCGCTGACGGGACTGGACGTGGCGATTCCCGTCCATTCCAGCCTGCGCGAGGCCATCGGCGCCGGCGGCAGCCTGCCGACGCCAGGCGGCGAGGACGGTCCGTCCCCGCTGCGTTCCGTGAGCTAGAGGTGACAGGGCGATGACGTACGTGACGGACCAGCAGCCCGACCCTGCCACCACAGCGGAGGCCGACGTTCCTCTTGCGGTGAGCGCTGAGCATGATCTACGCGCATTGTTCGGGGAGTCGACGGCGGTGTTCGCCTCCCTGGGCGGCCCGGCGCACATGGTGGAGGCGGCCAACCCCGCCTTCTTCGCCGCGATCGGCGGCGAGGCCCGGGCGCGCACCGGGGTGCCGCTGGGCCAGTTGGCGCCGGAACTCTCCGACCAGGGCTTCCTCGCCCTGCTCGACCGCGTCTACCGCACCGGTGAGCGGCATGTCGGCCGCGGCGCCCGCGTCGTTCTGGGCAACGGACCCGACGCGCGGGAGGCGTTCTTCGACTTCACCTACGAACCGCGGCTGGACACGGGTGGCAACGTCGTCGGCGTGCGGGTCATCGGTGTGGAGATCACCCAGATCGTCCACGCCCAGCGGCTGACGGCCGAGCACCGGGCGCTACTGGAGCAGATCGCCTTCCAGGCCCCCCTGAAGCAGGTGCTGGAAGGCATGGCCCGTGTCATCGAGGAGCTGGCGCCCGAGGAGGTCCTCGTCTCGGTGCTGCTCGCCGACGCCGACGGCCGCCACCTGCGGCACGGTGCCGCGCCCAGCCTGCCCGACTTCTACAACCAGGCCATCGACGGCATCCCGACCGGCGAGGGGGTCGGCTCCTGCGGCACCGCCGCGCACCGCCGCGCACCCGTCGTGGTCACCGACATCGCCACCCACCCGTTCTGGGACGACTTCCGTGACCTGGCCGGCCGTGCACGGGTGGCGGCCTGCTGGTCCACCCCGATCCTCGCCCGCGACGGCTCCCTGCTCGGCACCTTCGCGATGTACCACCGCACCGCTCGCACGCCCCAGGACGCCGATGTCGCGCTGGCCCGGGTGTTCGCCAAGACCGCCGCACTGGCCATCGAGCGCCACCAGGCCGAGGAGGCCCGCAAGGCGGCCGAGGCCAAGGAGAAGGCCGCCCGCGACGACCTGGCCTTCCTGCTGGAGGCCAGCACCTCGCTCAACGCCGGTCTGGACCACGCCGAGACACTCCGGCGGCTCGCCGACCTGTGCGCGCCCAAGCTGGCCCCGCTGTGCGCGGTGGACATCGTGGAGTCCGGTCGCGTCCGCCGTATCGCCACCGTGGCACCCACCGAGGAGGCGGAACGCCTCCTCGCCTCCCACATCCCGGTCTACGACGCCGACGACGACGCCGTCGCCCGCGTACTTGCCTCCCGGCTGAGCGAGGTCGCCCGCCGCACCCCCACGGGGCCCGGCCCCTGGGGCGATCTCCAGGTGACCGGCTATCTGTGCGTCCCGCTGCTGGACCGCGGCCGGATCTTCGGCACGCTGACCCTGCTCACCACCGGCGAGGACACCTTCGACGGGCACACCGTCGCCCTGGCCGAGGAACTCGCACGGCGTGCCGCCTCCGCCGCGCAGAACGCCCGCCAGTACACCCAGCGCGTCACCCTCGCCCGCGACCTCCAGGCCGGCCTCCTCCTGCCCGAGGTCCCCGCCCTGCCCGGCGCGCGGGTCGCCACGTACTACCATCCGGCGGGCGAAGGGCTCGACATCGGGGGCGACTTCTACGACGTCTTCCCCCTCGGCGACGACACCTGGGCGTTCATGCTGGGCGACGTCTGCGGGCGCGGCGCCACCGCCGCCACCACCACCGCCCTCGTCCGTCACACCGCCCGCGCCGTGGCCCCGCTCCTGCCGGGACCCGAGTCCGTCGTCCAGGCGATCAACAAGGCGCTCCTCGACCGGCCGCACAGCCACGGAACCGGCTTCGTCACCCTCGTCTACGGCCATCTCACCCCCCACCCCGACGGCGGTCTCGACATATCCTTCGTCCGCGCCGGCCACACCCTCCCGCTTCATCTCAGCGACGGCCCGAGCGCCCGTGCCGTGGACAGCGAAGGCGCGCTCCTCGGCATCACGCCGAGCCCTGACCTGGGAACCCGCTGCCTCCGCCTGCGTCCGGCGGAGAGCCTCGTGCTGTACACCGACGGTCTGACCGAGGCCCGCGACCCGGAGGGTGAGCAGTTCGGCGAAGAACGCCTGGCCGACGCGCTGGGCACGCGGCTCCACACCGGGCCCGAAGAGATCATCGACACCCTCACCGAGGCCGTGCACGCCTTCACCGGTACGACAGTCATCGAGGACGACCAGGCCGCCCTCGTCATCACCGCGCGAGATTCCGACCGGTGACGTAGCGAAGGGAATTTCGCGACTTCAAGCTTCTCCGGCTCCGTCGGACGACCGGTCAGTCGCCCAGGATCCGCTCCCACAGCAGGCCGTCCCGCCAGCTCCCGTCGAGGAAGACCGAGGAGTGTGCGACACCGTACGGGCTGAACCCGTTGCGGCGCAGCACGCGTTGCGACGGCAGGTTCTCCACGTTCGTGGACCGGCGATCGGGGCGGCGTCGATGGGTTCGATCAGGCGGACACTGGTGCTGGGGTACATGAGCTGACCCCGGGACGGCGATGGAGAGCGGTCGTTCGCGCCGTGGCTACCGCTGTTCCCACTGGTCCTTGGTGATCTCGTACCGTACGCCTCCGTGCTCGGAGCCCTCGATCATCTCCATGTCGGGGGGCGTGGGGATGGTTTCCGCGAGCGTCATGCCGAGCTTTTCCATGATGTTGCGCGAACCGGCGTTCACGGTCATCGTCTCGGCCCAGACCATGCGGACACCGAGCTCCGTGAACGCCTTGCCCAGCAAGGCCCGCGAGCCCTCGGTGGCGTAGCCACGGCCCCAGGCCGCCTGGCGCAGCCGGTAGCCGAGCTCCACCTCGTCCAGCGGGCCCTCCGGCTCGGGGCGCAGGATGAACCAGCCGATGAACGCGCCGCCGTCCTTCTCGTGTGCGGCGAACAGTCCGAGGTCGCCGCCCCACTTCTCGTACCCCGCGAGGATGTTCGGCAGGTAGCGCTCCCGGACGATCTCCGGCTCCGTCGGTGTGCCACCGCTCAGGTAGCGCATCACCGCCGGGTCGCTGTCCAGCTCGATCAGGATGTCCGCGTCGTCGGCGGTGAAGCGCCGCAGGATCAGGCGCTCGGTCTCCAGGTAGGTGTCCACGAGGTGATCATGCCTGAAGCGGGCCGGGCAGCCCAGCGGATTTGCCTTCGCCGCCCCGTCGCCGCGCTGCCCTAGAGTCGACGCATGCGACGGCGAACGGGACTGGCGATGGCGGGTGTTGCCGCCCTGGCCTGGGGTGAGTGGCTGAACTGGCGCTGGTCTCGGACCCTCGTAGGGGACCATGAGGGCACGTCCGAGGCCGTGGTCGTGCTGGGGTACCGCAATCCGCAACCGACGGCGAACGTCATCAACCGCTGGCGGGTCCGTGCCGGGGTCCGCTCCGTGACCGCCGGCAGGGCGCACGGCACTCGCGTGATCTTCAGCGGCGGTGCGGCCGGCGGCCGCGTCGCGGAGGCCGAGGTGATGGCCGCCTACGCGAAGTCGGTGCTCGGGTTCGAGGGCACCGTGCTTCTCGAGGACCGGAGCGCGACGACCTGGGAGAACATCACGAACGTGATCCCCCTGCTCGAGGACGCCGACCGCATCAAGATCGCCTCTCAGCCGGCCCACGCGCTCAAGGCCCGCGCGTACCTGCGGCGGCAGCGCCCCGATCTCGCCGGGAGGCTCGTGCGCGCGGATGACTACCGCCCGGGCGAGTGGCTGGTCGGCAAGCCGCTGCTGGCCCTGTACGGGCTCTGGTCGCTGCGCGGTCTCAAGCCCGGGGAACGGAAGGTCACGCGCTGACCGCCGCCGGGCGATCACTCAACCGCCCGGCGCTTCCCCCGGGTTGCTTCCCTGTTCCTCGAGGAACTTGCTCACTTCGTGGGCGAGCGAGTTCTTGCGTTTGCCGGACTTCTTCGACGGCGTCGTGGCGGACTCGGGCACGTCGACGCCGCCGACCCACACATGGGCGGTGGACGGTTCGTCGTCGATCCTCATGTGCACCTGGATACCGAGGACGTCGAGGTGCCGGGCGGGAGCGGCGGCGTAGAAGGTCGCCGTGGCCCGGCGCAGCGGGTAGAGCTTGAAGCCCTTGATCTCCCTGCTGTGGTAGTCGATGAGGGCCGGGTCTCCGTCGGTGCCGTACCGCACGTCGAGGTGGCGTCGCTCCAGTTCGATCCAGAACCACTCCTCGGCCCGGTTCTCGACCGTGACGCGAAAGCTGAAGTAGGTGAGCTTCCTTGCCTGGTTGTCTCGCCCCTCGGGCGGGACGTCGTCCCTCTTGAGGGAGTGGACGCGGACCCGTATCCCCTCGTGGTCGTCGCCGTACTCGCGCCAGTCGCCGATGACGTTAGGTCGATGCATCCCCACCCCTGGTGTCCCTCGCCGACTCGGTCCGCCGTCGCGTCAAGGTTACCGAGTGCCCTGACGTGGGGCGGTCGTGTTCCCGAGGTGGGTGAGGGCGGCGGTGACCAGGGCCTGGACGCCGGTGTCCAGGGTCGGTTGCGGGACCGGAGCGAAGTGGGGGCTGTGGTTGACCGGGATGTCCTGGGCCACGGTGCCGCGTCGCCGGGCGGCCTCGTAGGCGGCCGGGTCGGCGCAGCCCAGGGCCCAGTAGGTGTACGGGGTGCCGAAGGAGTCCGGAAGCCGGCTGAAGTCCTCGCTGGCGCTCTGCAGTTCGGCGGCGACCGCGCGCTCCGCGAACCTCTCGGAGAAGGCGGCGGAGACCTCGCGGGTCACCGCGTCGTCGTTGACGGTCGGCGGAAAGCGGGTGCCCTCCTCGATCCGCGGCGCGCGCGTGGCCCCGGAGGCGTCGCACTCGGCGCGCACGATGCGCCGTACGGCGGCGAGGACGGCCCTGCGGGTGCCTTCGTCGTACGTGCGTACGTTCACCAGCAGTTCGGCCGGCTCCGGGATCACGTTGCCGCTGGAGCCCGCCTGGACGGAACCCACGGTGACCACGACCGGCTGGGTGGCGGCCAGCTCGCGCGAGACGATCGTCTGCAGCCGTACGACGATCATCGAGGCGATCACCACGGGGTCGATGGCGGCTTGCGGTGCCGAGCCGTGCGCGCCCCGGCCGTACACCGTGATTTTCAGGTTGTCCGCCGCGGAGAGGAAGGAGCCGGCGCGCGTGCCGACCTGCCCGGCCGGATACGGAAGCACGTGCTGACCGTGAGATAGGTGTAGTCGGTCAGGGCCACGGGTGTGCCGTGCTGCAGCAGGGTGTCGCGGAGGATTCCGCCGCCCAGGCCGGAGACGACACCGATGACCAGGAAGCCGAAGAGGTCCAGGCGGCGGGTCCGGGCGAGCACCCCGCCGAGCGTGCCGTTGGCGAACACTCCGCTCAGATCCAGCGCCCGGGTCAGTTCGGTCAGGCTCTCGGGCGACAAGGACCGTGCCACGGACACAGCGTCTCCCTTCGGGCCGTCGCGCCTCCCCCATCGAAACAGCCGGAGCGGCGCCCCGCGCGCCGGGGCCCGGAGCGGATCCGGCCCCGCTCACACCGTGGTGGCGATGACTCTCTGTGACACCATACCGCCATATCAGCGACAAAAGGTAAGAAACCGGTAAGCCAAGTGAGGGACCGGAAACGCCGCTCACCTGCGGTTTCGCGAAAAGCGATAGACGCTTCAACGGTTCGCGTACCGCGTTCGACATGCCACCCCGACCCGCTCGGGCCAGCCTGAGTTCGCGAGCCGCCGCCGAACGGGCGACTCGCCCCCAGGGGGGAACTCCGACGAACACGGGAGACCCGCAATGAGCCCCACCCGAGACCACCGCGCCGCTCGCGCGATCGCCGCCGGCGCCCTGTCCGCCGCCGTGCTGTCGTCCGGTACGGCCGGAGCCGTCGCCGCGACCGGGACGCCGACCCCCAAGCCCTCCATGACCCGCACGGGCATGCCGAGCGTGAAGCCGTCGCGGACGCCGACCGCCATGGGCTCGATCACCGTTTCGGCCAACCACAAGGCCGTCAAGGTGGGCAACACCGTCGTGTTCACCGGCCGGGTCAAGGGCATCAAGGCCGGTTCGACACTGGTACTCCAGCACATGCGCAACGGCAAGTGGACGACGCTGAAGACCACGGCGGCCGTCAACAAGAACGGCACCTACACGATCAAACGGACGTTCACCAACAAGGGCACCGAGAAGGTGCGGGTGGCGACCAAGTCCGGCACGTTCCACTCCTCGCCGGTCACCGTGAACGTCAGCTGACCCCGAGCCGACCCGGGACGAACCCGGCGCAGCGGCGTCCGGAACGGCGGCGGGGCCGGGCAGGACGATCCTGCCCGGCCCCGCCGTTCATCGCGTCGCTCCGGGATCTGTTGAAAAGGGTGCATTCCGGCCTACGATGGGCCGAACCTCTGCCGGACCCGCGACGCGAACACGCGTCGCGGGTTCGCCCGATCCGCCCGCGCGTGGGCCCAGAGGTGCACCATGACCAGCAGTTCCTTCAGCGGACATCCGACGAACTCCACCTGGCGCGACCGGGCGGCGTGCGCCGGGGAGGACCCCGAGATCTTCTTTCCTCTCGTGGACCTTCCCGCTCCCGGCACCGAGGCGTCGCTGGCCCGAGCCGTCTGCCGCCGCTGTCCCGTGATCATCGCGTGCCGCACATGGGCGCTCGATCACGGTGAGGACGACGGCATATGGGGTGCCACCACAGCCGCCCAGCGCCGTGCCATCCGCCGGGCGACCAAGGGCCCCGCCCCGGCCGTGGGCCCGCGGCGAGGTGAGGGGCCGGAGCCTGAGTGAGGGACCCTGCGTGAGGGGCCTCGGCCCCGGGTCAGGGTGGCCCTTTGTCGCCGACGGCGGGCGGGGGCGGTTTGCCGAAGCGGACGGAGATCTTCTCGAAGCCCTTGAAGGACTCGGCGGTCGCGTAGGAGCGGTAGGCGCGCAGGTCACCCGTGGCGAGGTGGACGTGGTCGGTGAACGGTGTGAGCAGACTGCGGGGCCACAGCCGCAGGCAGCGCACCGCGACGATCTCGGCCGCGGCCAGGTAGACCAGGGCGGCGAGGTAGATCCAGGCGAGCAGACCGAGCACGATGCCGAACATGCCGTAGGTCGCCGTGGCGCCTCGCAGGACGTGCCCGACGTAGTAGGAGCCGCCCCACGACAGCACCTGCCAGGCGCACGCGGCTCCCAGCGCCGGGCCGTACATCAGGCGAGGTGGGAGCTTGCGCCGGGTCATGATCCGGTAGCTGAGCATCAGCAGCGCCGCGTTGACCGCCACCGCCACGACGCCGATAGCCACCCGGATCCCGACGGCCAGCCGCTCTCCGGCGACACCGGCGACGGACCCGGCGGAGGACAGCGCCGACGTCAGGACGACGCCGGCCGCGAGCAGCAGCAGGAAGTAGAGGCCCCTGACCCGTGAGCGCAGGGGGTCGGGACGTGCGTGTCTCGGCACGGCGAAGATCTTGTTCAGGGCGTGCTGGACCGCCTGGGCGATCCCCAGGGCGCCGTAGGCGCTGCCGATGACACCCACCGCGACCGCGGCACCACTGCCGTGGAACGAGTGGATGTTCTGTCCGAGCTGATCGCCGATCACGGGGAACTCGCCGAGCGCGGAGTGCAGCACGGAGTGCTGGAGCTGCGGATTGCCGTGCAGGGAACTACTGAGGAGCGCCACGAGGAGCAGCAGCAGCGGGAAGAGGGAGACGAAGCCGTAGTACGTCAGCAGGGCGGCGAGGTAGGTGGCCTGGTCGTCGAAGAACTTGTACGTCACCGCGACCGGCATGCCGGCCCACCGGTGCCGTCGCTGATATCGGTCCAGCCGGGCCAGCACGTCCATGTGCCCTCCCACCACTCGCGCGGCTCTCCGTGCCCTCGTGAGACGCCGCAGCATCCCTGTGCCCCGGCCCGCGCGATCCCACACGGCCCGGGTGGCCGGCCGGTGGCGACGGGGCTCGACCCCGCGTACCGCAGGGCGCGAACCCGATCGACAGTGCGGGTCTGACCGTGTACGACGTCGTCGATCCCCTTCTCGCTGTCACAAGCGCAGACCCTGAGGGCTGTCCCGCAATGATCAAGAAGCCCCCGCTCGCGGACAGATGAGCCGTGGGAGGAGACCCGTGCGCCGCACGGAGCCGGCATGAGGTTCGCTCCCTGAGCCCGGGAAAACCGCTGGACCCGCTGACGGGGGCGCGTCATAGGGTTCGGGGCGCGGAGACGCGGTCGGCGAAAAGGGAACGGTGGATGGCGGGACTGTACGAGATCTGGCAGCGGGCGGAGGTGTCGCGCCGGCTCGACGTGTTGTCGGGCTTCGTCGCGATGTGCGTGGCGGGGGACGACGACGCGCGAGGCCGTCTCGCCCAGCTGGTCGCCGGCGCTGACGCGGCCCTCTCCGCCTCGCCCCCGGATTTGAGGGTCGCCTCGGAGCACCTGGACGAACTCGTCTGGTGGGCTGACACGGAGTGGGCCGAGCACCCCTATCGTCCCGTGGAAGCTCGGCCGGACGAGGCCGACCGGCAGACGCGTGACTATGCCAAGGATCTCCGGCACGCCGCACTCCCGGTCCCCATCCGGGACGAGATGGGCCGCGTCGAACTCGGTCTCGAAGTGCGGTTCCTGGCCTTGTGCCGCCAACCGGGGTTGGACTGCGGGACGCGGCAGGACATCTTCTACGTCGCAGGGCGGGCCGCGATGGCCCTCGACCTCGGGCACCTGGAGGCGGCAGAGCGCGAGATCCAGCGCATGGAACAGGTGGGTTCCGTGGAGCAACGGGAAAGCCGCTGCGGCTGAGTCGCGGCTTTCCGAGGTCCGCAGGTGTGGAACGATCTCTTCACGCGGCTGGTGTGATCACGGCGTCGGAACGGCATCCGATAGACCCGTTCAGCGGGCTGCAACCGCGCGACTTCCACAGGCTGATCGCTGTATTGCGCCGAGAAGGTGCTGAGCTGACTCGCCGGGGGGGCGACCCTGGTCACTGCCGCTGGAAGACCGGGTGCTGCTGCTCACCGCGTACTGGCGCACCAACCTGACACTGCGCCGGCTTGCCCCGCCGTTCGGCATCTTGAGTTGTCCGGCGCGAGGGCCTCCGTCGGCCATGCCACCGTGATCGCGGACGGCGGCTACCGGGGCACCGGCCTGGTCATCCCACACCGCCGCGAACCGGGTCAGGCCGAACTCCCAGCCTGGAAAGAGGAACACAACACTTCCCATCGCAAGGTCCGAGCCCGCGTCGAGCACGTCTTCGCCCGTATGAAGAGCTGGAAGATCCTCCGCGACCGCCGGCTGAAAGGCGATGGCGTCCACCACGCCATGCGGGGCATCGCACGCCTACACAACCTGGCAAAGATCATTTACGGGACAAGACTCAGGTAGGCCGAACTGCCGCCGGACGTGGTGCGCGCGGTGATACGGATCGCCCCTGTGCGGGTCTTCGGCACACTCACGAAGTGTCGCCTGCCCCGGGCGTTGTTCCCCCACGAACGTCCTGGCAATTCTGATCGCCCGATCATCACATTAGAATGCTCGCCGATCATCTTGGATCATTCCTGAGCAGACCTCTCCCGCGGCGGGTCGGCGCGCATACGGTGCGATCACGGGCGGGCACCGGAAATCGGAGCCGGCCGCAGCCAGTAACCAAGGGGAGGGCGCCGATGGCGACCGTGGAAGTGGCGTTGAAGGAAATGGTGACGGGGATCGAGGGGGCGCTGGGGGCGGCCGTCGTCGACTACACCAGCGGCATGGCCCTGGGCACCCTGGGCGGGAGCAAGGACCTCGACCTGACGGTAGCCGCGGCCGGGAACACGGACGTGATCCGCGCCAAGGTGCGCACCATGGAGCTCCTCGGCCTCAAGAGCCAGATCGAGGACATCCTGATCACGCTGGACAGTCAGTACCACCTCATCCGGCTGGTGACCGGCCGGGACGGCAACGGCCTGTTCCTGTACCTCGTGATCGACAAGGCCCGCTCGAACCTGGCCATGGCACGCCACCAGCTCAAACGGGTCGAAGAGCAACTCGAGGTCTAGACCCGCCGGAAAACGGGCTGACGCATGCTCACCAATTGAAGACTTCTTCAAGCCATCACTTGGAGAGGACGACAATTCATGAACGGGAGCCGCCCGGACCGAGAAAAATGAATAGGCAGGACTCATGGCGCGGCTGTGTCCCGGGCACCGCCGCGCCGTGAGAGGCCACTAGACAGGCAGGAAGAACGCCATGCAGGTTCCGCTCTATCAAGCCAAAGCCGAGTTCTTCCGTATGCTGGGGCATCCCACGCGCATCAGGGTCCTGGAACTGCTGCAGCACGGCCCGGTCCCGGTGAGGGACCTGCTCGCCGACATCGAGATCGAGCCCTCCAGCCTCTCGCAGCAACTGGCGGTCCTGCGCCGCGCCGGCATCGTCGTGTCCACCCGGGAGGGCTCCACCGTCACGTACGCGCTCGCCGGTGGCGATGTCGCCGAACTCCTGCGCGCGGCCCGCCGCATCCTCACCGAGCTGCTGGCCGGGCGGAACCAGCTGCTGGCCGAACTACAGCAGACCGACACCTCTCCCCCACCGGCGACAGCCGCGAACAGACCCTCGGTCGAGACCGGCGTCCGCTGATCCGCCCGGGCCCGTGGGAGCGAGGTTCCGGTCGGACGCGTCCAAGCGGGTTGTTCGTGCGGCGCGGACGAGCCGAAAACCGGGTCGCCGCCGTTGTCCACGGCAGCCGAGACACCCGCGAGAAAGGCCCGACCGATGCGCCGCAACACCGTTCTGCTCTCCCTGTGCGCCCTCATCACCGCCGCCGCGACGGGCTTCCTCGCCACCACCGCGCTGCGCAGCCACCAGGACCTGCACTGACGACGCCTCCACCGCCGCATGGCGGCCGTGGAACAAAGGCGTCCGGGCCCGCCTCAGACGGGCCCGGACGCGGGTGCGGGACACTGTGCCGGACGCTCAGTCGAGACAGAACTCGTTGCCCTCGACGTCCTGCATCGTGATGCAGGACTCGTTCTCCTCGTCGGCCTCCTGCACCAGCACACAGGTCGCGCCGAGCGCGATCAGCCGGTCGCACTCGGCCTGGAGCGTGGCGAGGCGCTCCGCGCCCACGAGGCCGGTGCCGGCCCGTACGTCGAGGTGCACCCGGTTCTTGGCGACCTTCCCTTCCGGGACGCGCTGGAAGTACAGCCGCGGGCCCACTCCCGAGGGATCACTGCACGCGAACCAGGCACCCTGCTGCTCAGGCGGCAGCGAGCGCTCGTACGCGTCCCACGAGTCGAACCCCTCCGGCGGCGCCGGCACGACGTACCCCAGCACCTCGCACCAGAAGCGGGCGACGCGCTCCGGTTCGGCGCAGTCGAAGGTGACTTGGAACTTCCTGATCGATGACATCGGCGCACCATAGCAGCGGGTTCCGGTGTGGATCTCCCCAATAAACCAGGGGCGTCGGGAAGCGGATGGAGCCACCGCAGGCTTCGACCCGGACCGGTCTCGTCCGTGGGGCCCGGACGGTTCAGGTGCGTCGGCCGCTCAGCCCACCGAGGTCTCGGGCATCCGCGCCTCGGCGGCCGGGCCTCTGTTCTCCATCGGCGTGAGCGGTTCGGGCCAGATCTCCTCCGTGCCGAGGTAGGCGCTCGCCACCTCGAGCGCCTGGGTGACCTCGCGCGTACCGGTCGACACACACAGGGTGTACGCCAGGTCCTGCAGGGCCGGGCTGGGGGCGGTCTCGCCGGAAAGGGTCTCCTCGGCGAGGAGGGTCTCGTACTCCCTGACGAGCCGGCGCAGGGTGGCCGGAAGCGGCATCAGCATGCTGGAACGCTCCTTGAAGTGAGGACGGACGTGGTCATGCCGGGCGGCGGCCGCTGCCGGGCCGCTCGGCGAGGGCTTCGTCGCGTACGCGTGCGCAACTGCGGCTGATGAGCCGGGAGACGTGCATCTGGGAGATGCCGAACCGGTCGGCTATGCGGCTCTGCGTCATGCCCTCGAAGAAGCGCAGGTAGAGGATGGCCCGCTCGCGTTCTGGCAGCCGGCGCAGGCCTTCCTTGGCGGCCTCGCGGTCGACCACGACGTCGTACGCGGCGTCCGCCGCGCCCAGGGTGTCGGCGAGGCTGTATCCCTCGTCCTCCGCGGACAGTTCGGCGTCCAGGGACAGGGTGCTGAAGCTCTCCAGGGCCTCCATGCCCGCCCTGACCTCTTCCTCCGTGAGACCAGTGTGGGTGGCGATGTCCTCGACGGTGGGTTCGGGGGTGCCCGGGTTCTGGGTGAGTTCACGACGGGCCACGCGTACGCGGTTGCGCAGTTCCTGCACCCGGCGGGGCACCCGCAGGGCCCACATGCGGTCGCGGAAGTGCCGCTTGACCTCGCCGGTGATGGTGGGCACGGCGTAACTCTCGAAGGCTCCGCGGGAGGGGTCGAAGCGGTCGACGGCCTTGACCAGTCCCAGCGCGGCGACCTGCCGCAGGTCCTCGATGGACTCGCCACGGTCGCGGAAGCGCGAGGCGATCCGGTGGGCCATCGGAAGCCAGGCGGCGACGAGTTCGTCCCGAACGGCGTCCCGCTCGGGTCCGTCCCGGAGTTCCGCGAGCCGGGAGAAGAGGACGGCGGTGTCGGGAGCGTCGTGGTTTCGCCGCGCGGCCGGTTCGGCGGCGGATGCGGACTCGAGAGTACCGGGACGGCATTTCGACGTGTCGGTGAGCATGCGGATGTGCTCCTGAGCGATCTCACGGCTGACCCCGTGGGCGGTGCCGGGCGGGGTCGGTTCCGAACGGTGAATGTCAGGGTTTGCCGCACGGGGAGGAGCCGAGGCCGCCGGAGGGAACCAGCAGCCGGCCCAACCCGCTGGGCACGCGCCTCCGGTCCGAAGCACGAAATCCCGTTTGCCCTGCCGTATCAGCTGCAAACCGGGCATTCACGTTCCGCATCGGCACCGATGCTGCGGCGTCCCTCGCACGCCTCGCCAGGCGTCCGTGGCACCTGCGGTCACGAGGCGCGCCGCAGCGGCGCGATGGCGGCGGGGCCGACCGCGTCGGCCCCGAACTTCGCGCGGATACGGTCCATGGTCTCCTCGGCGACGAGCCGGGACTCGCGGGCGCTGTCCAGGCTGATCTGCTGGGCCACCTCGTCGGAGGCCACGAGGTCCTCGCCCTTCAGGACGATGGCGGTCAGCCGGGCTCGCTGGAGCCCGGCGGCGTCCATCAACCGGTAGGCCAGAACACGCAGATCGTCGTCGTGGGCCGACGGCTCGGTCAGGCGGCGGGTCCTGTCCCAACGGGTGCCGCCCGCGAACTTCAGTGTCAGGGTCAGGGCTTGGGCCGCCTGACCGCGGCGGCGCAGCAGGTGCCCGAGCTGGACGACCAGGTCCAGCAGCGCCGCCCGGACGGTGGCACCGTCGAGGGTGTGCTGGGGGAAGCGGTGGCGTACGCGGGCGGAGGCGGGCAGCGCCCGGGGTACGACAGGGCGGGGGTCGATGCCGCGGGCACGGTCCGCGGCGAGCCTGCCTGCCTTCCTGCCCAGCAGGCGCTGGACGGTGGCCGGGGAGACGGCGGCGAGCAGACCGACGTTGTGGATGCCGTAGTCGCGCAGGACGGCCGCCTGCTGCGGGCCGATGCCGTGCAGGGCCTCCAGGGGCAGGGGCCCGAGCCATCCGGTGACCCGCTCGGACGGGACGACGAGGACGCCTCCGGGGCCGGGGACCCGCCCGGAGGCGGTCGCGGCGACCGTGATCGTGGGGCCGATGCCGACCCGGACGTCCACTCCGAGGCGTGAGATGGACCTGACGC
The DNA here is from genome assembly GCF_033792105.1 of Streptomyces sp. WI03-4A. Taxonomy (NCBI): domain Bacteria; kingdom Bacillati; phylum Actinomycetota; class Actinomycetes; order Kitasatosporales; family Streptomycetaceae; genus Streptomyces; species Streptomyces sp. WI03-4A. Next base: position 13,956 of record NZ_JARAUO010000039.1, on the reverse strand, counting down.
GCAGCACCTCGCCCAGGTGGGCGGCGTCGGTGCCGTGGTAGCGCAGCGCGCCCCTGAGCTCCACCAGGGCGCAGGTGGGCGGCAGCGCCTGGACGGTCGGGGACATCCCGGCGAGGAGTTCGAGCACCCTGCGGTACCGCTCCTCCGGCAGCCGGTCCGGGCACCGCACGTGCATCACCGTCGGTTGTTCGACCTGCGTCTTTCCGTTCTCCACGGCGGTCACCTCCACCCCCGACCATATCGAACAGAAAATCGAACACGCGACGCGAACCGGGGCTGGCTCTGCGACGGGCCGTCCAGCCACTGGTGCGGTGGGACGGCGCCGCCGTGCCACGTCGGCCCTGATCAGGGCCAGCGTGCTGTGCAGGTCCTCGGTCTCCAAGGTCACCTCGGGAGAGATCCCCGGCTCTCCGACCCAGCGGCTCATGCCCCGGGGAGGTCGAGAGCCGACAGCAGGTGACTCATCGCGCTGGGATAGGCGCCGACGCGCAGTGCGGCGAATCGGGCTGCTTCACCATGCGTGAACTCTCGCATCGCAATCCATCGCTTTACATGTGCCACCTCCCACGTCAGAGTCGGAGCACTGGACGGCCGCCCTTCCCACCGGTGCCGTACGCCGACGAGGCCGGTCGTCCGCGTGAACGGCGTCCCTCCCGGAAAGCTGAGGCCATGGCCATCGACGTGAACGCTCTGCGAGCCCACTTCCCCTCCCTCGACTCGGGCCTCGCCTTCTTCGACGGCCCCGGTGGGACCCAGACCCCCCGCCCCGTCGCCGACGCCATCGCCGCCACCCTGACCGGCCCGCTCTCCAACCGGGGTGTCACCAGCCCGTCCGAACTCAACGCCGAGCGGGCCGTGGTGGCGTTCCGGTCCGCCTATGCCGACCTGCTCGGCATGCCCGCGGACGGCATCGTCCACGGCCGCAGCGCCACCCAGCTCACCTACGACTTCTCCCGTCACCTCGCCAAGGACTGGAAGCGCGGCGACGAGATCGTCCTCAGCCGGCTGGACCACGACTGCAACATCCGCCCCTGGGTGCAGGCCGCCGAGCGCGCCGGAGTGACCGTCCGCTGGATCGAGATCGACCCCGACACCGCGGACCTCGACCTCGGCTCCGTCGAGCGCGCCCTGTCGCCGCGCACGCGTCTGGTCGCCCTCACCGCGGCCTCGAACGTGCTCGGCACCGTGCCGCAGGTCCGGCGGATCGCCGACCTGGCGCACGAGGCCGGGGCCCTGGTGTACGTGGACGGCGTGCACTACGCCGCCCATCACCTCGTCGACGTGCCGACCCTGGGCGCGGACCTGTTCGTCTGCTCCCCCTACAAGTTCCTCGGGCCGCACTGCGGTGTGCTCACCGGCTCCCCCGAACTCCTCGGCGCCATCCGGCCCGACAAGCTCCTGCCGTCTTCCGACGCGGTGCCCGAGCGCTTCGAGTTCGGCACCCTGCCGTACGAGATCCTGGCGGGCGCCACCGCCGCCGTGGACTTCCTCGCCGCCCTCGATCCCGGCGCGGGGACCACCCGCCGGGAGCGGCTCGCGCAGTCGCTGGGCTCCCTGCACGAGCACGAGCGGACGCTGCGCACCAGGCTGGAGGAGGGTCTGCGCGGCTTCGGCCCCGCCGTCACCCTCCACTCCAAGGCGGTCGACCGCACCCCTACCCTCCTGATGTCCTTCGACGGCCGTGACGCCCGCGAGGCCCAGGCGCACCTGGCCGCCCGCGACGTGGTGGCGCCCGCGGGGTCGTTCTACGCGTACGAGCCCTTCACCGCGCTCAAGCTCGAAGACCCGGCGTTGCGGGCCGGGCTCGCGCCGTACACCACCGCCGAGGACGTGGACCGACTCCTGCACGGCCTGTCCACGTTCCTCTGACGCGCGTTCGCGACACGCGCGTCAGTGCTGTACAGGCCCGTCCGAACACGCCGGACGGACGGGTCGGACCGGTCAAACTGATCGCACCGGTCGGACCGGGAGCGCTTCGACGCTGTTCCCGATGAAACTGCGCTGGCGGGGCAGTTCGGCCTCGGGGACGGCGAGGTCGAGGTCCGGGTAGCGGGTGAAGAGGCGTTCCAGGGCGATCGTGGCTTCGAGGCGGGCGAGCGGGGCGCCTACGCAGTAGTGCGCGCCCTGGCCGAAGGAGAGGTGCCGGGCCGCGCCGGGCCGGGTGACGTCGAAGCGGTCGGCGTCCGGGCCGTGGAAGGCCGCGTCACGCCCGGCGGCGCTGTATCCGGCGAGGACCGGGGTGCCCTGCGGGATCACGGTGCCGTCGAGGTCCAGGTCGCGGGTGGGGTAGCGGAACGGGAACCAGCTGACCGGGCCGTCCCAGCGCAGCGTCTCGTCCACCACGTCCGACCAGGTGGCCTTGCCCTCCAGGACGAGCGCCAGCTGGTCACGGTGGGTGCACAGGGCGCGTACGGCGTTGCTGATCAGGTTGAGGGTGGTCTCGTGGCCGGCGACCAGCATCAGGCGCATCGTGCCGATGAGTTCGGCCTCGCTGAGCCGGTCGCCGCCGTCCTCGCGGGCGGCTATGAGGGCGCTGGTCAGGTCGTCGCCGGGGGTGGCCCGGCGGGCGGCCGCGATCATGCCGAGCAGCTCGACGAGTTCGCGTACGGCGGCCATGACCTCAGCCGGGGTGGTGCCGGTGGCGATGATCACCGTGTAGCTGAGCTCGTGCAGCCGGCCACGGTGTTCGGGGTCGACGCCGAGCAACTCGCAGATGACGCTCAGCGGGAGCGGGAGCGCGAAGTGGGTGCGCAGGTCCGCGATGCCGTCCGGGTCCTCGGCGGCGGCCCGGCCGAGGTCGTCGAGGAGGCCGGCGGTCAGCTCCTCGATCCGCGGCCTCAGTCGCTCCACCTGGCGGGCGGTGAAGGCGTTGCCGACGAGGGAGCGCAGCCGGCGGTGGTCGGCGCCGTCGGCGGTGTGCATGCCCTGGGCGTTGGCGAAGACCCGCAGCGGCCAATCCGCGGGAATCGTCCCGTCGTTCAGGGCAGGGCAGTGCCGGGAGTCCTTGGCCACGTCGGGGTGGGACAGGAACTCCTTGAGCGCGTCGTGCCCCAGGACGACAGCGGCGGGCACCCCGCCCGGCAGGGTGATGTCCGCGACGGGCCCCCGGGCCCGCAGCTCGGCGTTCAGGGCGTGCGGGCAGCCACCGGCGGCGTCGACAGCATGAGCGGAAGCGGGGGTACGGGAGGACAAGCCGGAACTCCTGACCGACGGAACGGATACCGGCCCAACAGTGCGGTGCCGGAGGCTCGTTGCACAAGTCCGCACCGCCGCCACCTCCGTATTACGCGGCGGGCACCCGCAGGGCCGCCAGTACCGGGAGGTGGTCCGTGGCCGTGCGGAGGTCTTGTTCCGCGATTCCGGGGAGTCCCATCGGGACCCCGCAGCCCAGTACCTCCACGCCGGGCGTCGCGAAGACCGCGTCGATGCGCTGCAGCGGATCGCCCAGCCGGGTGGTGTGCTCGCGCCCCCATGGTCTCGTCGCCCAGCCGTCCTGCAAGGTATCCGCGAGCAGGCCGAAGGTGCGGCCGTCGGGGCGGTCGTTGAGGTCGCCCGCGGCGACGGCGTACGGCACGTCCAGGGCGGCCAGCCGGTCGAGGAGCAGCCGGCCCTGCTCGTAGCGCTCGTCGTCCTGGATGCTCAAATGGCAGCTGAGCACCCCGAGCCGGACGCGGCCGAACCGCAGCACGGCGGTCGCGAAGCCGCGCTGGTGGAGGCCGGGGGTCCGGGGCAGCAGGACGTCCTCGGTGCGCTCCACGTGTGCGCGGAGCGAGGAGAGGATCATGGGGCCGGAAGCGGTGGCGCCGCCCGAGACGTACACCAGCTCAGAGGTTCGGGCGAGACGGGCGGCGGCCTTGCGCCAGCGGAAGAAGCGTGGCGCCTCCTGCACGCAGACGACGTCCGGACGGCAGGCCCGGATCACCCGGGCGAGCGCGTCGACGTCGTCGCGCATGGAGCGGACGTTGTAACTGAGCACGCGTACGACCACGGAGCCGTCCGGCTCCGTGGTCGAGTCAGGCAGATCCCGCACGTCACCCCTCCACGCGATGAGCAAGGGTCCCGTCTCCGACGGGCGGTGACGGCCCCACCCGGTTCGTGTTCCGTCGGGACGGATCCTACGTCCGGGTCGTCGCATCGGTGAGCAGGGCGCCGACCATGCAGGCGATGGTCTCGACGAGCGTCGGCTCCAGGACGGCGAGCTGCTTGACGGTGACCCAGTGGACGTCGACCACCGGCGCGTACACCACGCGGATGAGGGACTCGGCCAGCTCCCGCTTGGCGCTGTCGCCGCCCTCGTACGCGGCGACCACTTCCTGCCGCGTGGCGATCCCGCCGAAGATGTCCTGCCGCTCCTCCTCGGTGCGGACGCCCCCGCCCCGCGAGAGCAACAACTCCCGCCGAGTGCCTTACGGCGTGGCAGGTGCGGTGACGAGAATGGACGTCCACTTCACGCCCTGGGGGCAGCGTGTTGCCATATCGTCGTCGAGAAGCCGGTCCGAGCCGGGGCTGGCTGAAATACCTGACCGCGGTGGGGATCGGGGCCTGCGCGCTGGGCCTCGCCGCCACGTGGACGACCGGTCCCCTCGCCACCGGGATCGGTGCGGGCGTCACGGCCGTGTACAGCCTCGTGGCGGACCACCTGCGGCCGCAACGGGCCGGTTCGCAGGCCGCGGCCCTGCTGCGGACCACGTCGGGCCGCATTCCGAAGTTCCACCAGCTGGACCGTCCCGAACTGGCCGGGGTGCACCCCGCGGACGGGCAGCACGCTCAGCCTGCACCCCCTTACGTGGAACGTGACGCCGAGCCGCTGCTCCGGGAAGCGCTGGCACAGGGCGGCTTCGTGCTCATCGTGGGCGAGTCGACCGCCGGGAAGACGCGACTGGCGTACGAGGTGGCCCGGTCGCTGTTCCCCCGGCACGCCTTCGTACGCCCGTTGACCAGGACCGCGCTGTCCGCCGCCATCGACGTGGCCCGGCGTCGCAGGCGCGCCGTCCTGTGGCTGGACGACCTGGAGGACTTCCTGGGTGCCGACGGCGTGACCCCGTCCATGCTGGCCGGGCTGCTCCAGGGGCCGCCCGGGCGTGCGGTGGTGCTGGCGACGATGCGCTCGCAGGAGTACCGCCGCTACGACGCCCGGGAGGAGAGCAGGCTCACCGGGTCCGACCGGGACGCATGGCGGGTCCAGCGGGAGGTGCTGGACCGGGCGAGGCGGATCCGCCTCGCCCGGCACTGGTCGCAGGCGGAGCAGCGTCGTGCCGAGGCGCACCGCGCCGATCCTCGGATCCGGCTCGCCCTGCAGAGCTGCGACCGGTTCGGTGTCGCCGAAGTAGTCGCGGCGGGACCCGAGTTGCGAGCCGCCTGGGAGAACGCCTGGGCGCCCGGGACCAATCCGCGTGGCGCGGCCGTGGTGGCCGCCGCGGTCGACTGCCGCCGCTCGGGGCTGCGGCGCCCGGTGAGCAGACAGTGGCTGCAGGAACTGCATCCCCCGTATCTCGCCGAGCGCGGCGGGCCGGACCTGCAACCGGAGCCGTTCGAGCAGGCGATGCGGTGGGCCTGCGAGGCCGCCTATGCGACGAGCGGGCTGCTGGTCGGCAGTTACAGCCAGGGCTACCTGGCCTTCGACTACCTGCTCAACACTCCGGGGCTGCCGCCGGTGCCGGATCATCTGTGGGAGGCGTTGCTGAGCCGGGTCGGGCCCGCCGACGCATACGACATGGGGCTGGTCGCCCACCAGGCGAACCAGCTGTCGCGGGCGGTGATGGCGCTCGAACGGGCCGAGGCCGGTGGGGCGGCCGGCGCGGACTTCCTGCTGGCGATCTCGGTCGGCGACCGTGGGTGGCCGCGCCAGGCGGTGCGCAATCTGGAGGACGTCGTACGACGAAGGCGCGCCGCGCTCGGACCGCGCCATCCCGAGACCCTCGCGGCCCGGCATCAACTGGCCTTCTTCACCGGGGAGGCGGGCGACGCGCAGGCCGCCGCGGCGGCTTTCGGCGAACTGGTCGGCGACACGACGGCGGCCCTGGGGCCGGACCACACCGACACGCTGGCCGCGCGCCACCAGCAGGCGTACTTCGCCGGGGAGGCCGGCGACCCCACGACAGCGGTACGGGAGCTGCGGGCTCTCCTGGACGACCGATTACGGCTGGAGGGACCTGACCATCCCCAGGTCCTCGCCACCCGGCGCAGTCTCATCTGGTTCTCCAGCCTCCACGAGGATCTCACCGGGGCGCGACTGCGCCTGGGGCGCCTCCTGGAGGATGCGCGGGACCGCCTCGGGCCGGACGACCCGCACACCCTGGCCATCGTGAGCACCCAGGCCGCGCTCGCCGCCCGGGCGGGCCTGGCCGACGAGGCGGAGGCGGCGTTCGCGCGGCTGGTGACGGACCGCAGCCGGGTGCTCGGGGCAGACCACCCCCACGTCGTGCACACCCGCCTGCAGCGGTGCCAGGCACTGATGGCCCAGGGCCGCACCGTGCGGGCACATGAGTTGCTGACCTCGGTCCTCCGCGACGCGGAGCGGGTCCTCGAACCCGGGCACCGCCACGTTCGACTCGCGCGGCTCCTGCTGGGCGGAGCGCAGGAGTGAGATGACCCAAGGGAACGCCGAGGTCGGACAGGGCACCACGGCCGGGTTGCGGCGGTATTCGACACGGCCGGCGGCCCCACCCCGGGCGACGCACTGCTCGACCTCAGTCCGCGGCCCACGGCCCACGGCCGTCTTCGCCGTCAACGACACGGCCGCCATCGGCGTCATCGGAGCGCTGCGCGAACACGGGCTGCGGCCCGGCGACGACGTCGCCGTCATGGGGTCCAACGACATCCCCGTGGCGGCGGACATGCCCGTCCCCCTCAGCACGGTCCGCTCCCCCGTGTCCGAGATGGGCCGGCAGGCGATGTGCCTGCTCATAGACCGTCTGCAAGGACGACAGGTCCGTTCGAAGCGGCTGCGCCCCCGGCTGATCGCACGGGCTTCGACGCTGGGCGAGTAGCCGTACGCGGGGGGCGCTCGTCAGCTCCCGTGATGCGGGAACTGCGCCAGCTGATCCTTCACCCAGGGGTCGTAGATCGCGAGTCGTCGTGCGGCCGCGGGATCGAACCAGGCCACCTGGCCCGCCACCCAGGGATCGATATGGCTGTGCCCGGCGGGCGGTCGTGACGCGTGGTGATCGGCCGCTGCCGTCGCGGCGGAAGCGGGCGACGCCGGCAGTGGGGTGGCCGCGCTCGCGGGGCCACCCACAGCGAGCAGCACGCCCGCGGCGGCCACAGCGGAAGCACCCGTGACGGCGCACCGTCGTATCAGCTTGCTCACGGTCTGTCCTCCAGCATCCTCTAGCAGCAGATCCAAAGCGGAATCAGTGACTCCGGTCGGCTCGCCTACCCCGCCCTATGGGAGCCACACACCCAGTCGTCGACAGATGCTGCTGGCGTGGCAGGCGCTGTGGTGGCTCATCATGGGCGCGGCCTCGGGGCTTGGGCCGGTCGGCCTTTCGTGTATTCATTTCCGGCCGCCCGGCCGCCCCCGACCGGCCCACCGACCGGCTGACCCGCACCTCCACCACCGGACTACAGCCCCCGGTCGACCTTCCGCGGACGGGACGCCCCCGGAAACACGCCGCCTCCGTCTTGCGCAGAGGAGGAAGGCACACTTCGTAGCATGAGCCGATGATCACGTCCCATGAGCAGGGCGCCCGGCGGCACGGGCGGCGGAAGACGGTGCGCCGTCGTCACCGTCTCGCTCTCGGTCTGGCCGGGGTCGGCGTGGTCGTCGCGGGGTGCGCCGTGGGGGGCGGCTCCGGGAAGCCGGGCCTCACCGGCTCCGCCGCCACTCCCCCGCGGACAGCCACGGCCACGTCCCCCCGGAGGCCGGCGGCGGCGCCTCCCGCGCCGCGCCCCACGGGGAACGTACGGATCGCCGCCGTGGGCGACGTGGTGATGGGCACCTTGCCGTACGACCTGCCGCCGGACGACGGCGCCTCGTTCTTCGAGCCGGTCGCCGACCTGCTCACGGGCGATGTGGTCCTCGGGAACCTGGAGGGCACTCTCACCACAGACGGCACCAGCAAGTGCGACGACGACAGCCCGAACTGCTTCGCGTTCCACGCCCCGCCGTCCTACGGCCGCTGGTACAAGGAGGCCGGGTTCACGGTCATGAACCTGGCCAACAACCACATCGACGACTTCGGGGCGGAGGGCCGGCGCGAGACGATGGACGCACTGCGTTCCGTGAACCTGCCGTTCACCGGCCGCCTCGGCCAGATCACCGTCCAGCGGGTGCGGGGCGTCAGGGTCGCGGTGGTCGGGTTCGCCCCGGACCAGGGGTCCAGCGACCTCAAGGACATCCCCGCCGCCAGGCGGCTCGTCTCCCGCGCCGCGAAGAAGGCGGACATCGTCGTCGTCATGATGCACGCCGGTGCGGAGGGGTCGGACCACACCCACGTCGAACCGGGCACCGAGTACTTCCTCGGCGAGGACCGCGGCGACAGCTACCGCTTCAGCCACGCGGTGATCGACGCCGGTGCCGACCTCGTGGTGGGCAGCGGCCCGCACGTCATGCGGGGCATGGAGTTCTACAAGGGCCGACTGATCGCCTACAGCCTGGGCAACTTCGCCGGCTACAAGGTGTTCGGCCTCGGCGGCCTCCTGTCCACCAGCGGCCTGCTCGACGTCACCCTCCGCGCCGACGGGACCTACGAGTCCGGACGCCTGCACCCGACCCGGATCGTGCAGCCGGGTACGCCGGAGCCGGGCGGCGACGGGATCGATCTCGTCGCCGGCCTGTCGGAGGAGGACTTCGGCCCGCAGGCCGCCCGGATCTCGTCGGACGGGACCATCCAGCGCCCCTGACCGGGCGCCGGCCCGCTCACCGCACCCAGTACTGCGCCAGGGCCCCTTCCCGGTACGGCGCCGGGCTGACACTGAGTTCGCCGGCGAACGGGCGGTCCAGGACGAAGACCAGCAGCAGACTGAAGCCGACCAGGGCCGCGACCGAGGCGACGAAGAGGAGCTGGACCCGCAGCTTGCGCATGCCGTAGAGGAAGGTGAGCGGGACCAGCACGATGGCACCGCCGAAGGCCAGGACCTGGAGGAGCGGGGGCAGTCGCTGCCCCGCCATGGTGAGACGGGCGCGGCGCTGGGAGGCCACGTCGTTGAGGTGGCTGACGGCCTCCTCGTAGAAGACCTCCTCGCGCCCGCTCTTCGGGTCGTAGGTCTGGAGCACGTGGAAGGCGTCCCGCAGGTGGCTCTCCGTGGCGCCGTAGCTCGGGTGCCCGGCCCGCATGCGGGGCCACTGGTCCTCGACGACCGCGTGGACGTAGCCGCTGAGGCTTGAGTCGATCCGGGCTCGTACGGAAGCCGGGAACGCGGCGGCGTCACGGGCGATGAGTGCCGCGTCCGTGGCCTCGGAGGCCACGATGGTCTGGGTGTCCTCCATCTGCGTCCACAAGGTGACGATGACGAACGCGAGGATGATGCCGTAGATGGCACCGAACATCCCCAGCGTCACCCCGACCATGTCGTTGTGCTCGCCCCGGGCCACCGAGGGATAGCGGCGGCGCAGCAGCACGCTGCCGGCGACGGCCAGGAGGACGGTCCCGCCGACGGCCACCACGGCGAGGGCGAACGTGCTGAGATGGTTCAGCAGCCAGAGCGACATGAGCGCGGAGTCTAGGGGTGGCCGCGGACACCGGAAACGCCAGGTCGGGGCTCAGGAGCGGAACCCCGGGCGGGAGTTCACCCCAGCGAGTGACCCGCGAGGCGGGTCCTGGCGCGCCGGGGGTCGGCCGGCCCGCGTGTGACCAGAGCCGGGTTCACTCGTTTGCCGGAATGCCAGGTCCCCCTCCTAGGCCGCGGAAGGCACCCGCCCGATGGTCTCGTCCTTGCTCAGCCGCTTCCCCAGGGTCTCCGCCCGCGGCCTGCTCCACGCCGAGCAGCGGCTCACCGAACGGTACGCCGATCTCGTCCGGCTGGCGTATCTGGCGTTGCCCCCGTCCCTGGGCAGGCACCGGCGCGTCCTGCTCGCCCACGCACTGGTGCAGCGGAGCCTGCCCGCCGCGGCGGCGGGCATCCCGGCGCCGCGCGACAGCTCGGACGACGTCTCCCCCATGTCCCGCTCGCTGTACGTGCCGGTGCTGCGCGAGGTGCTGGCCGTGTCCCGGCGGCCGCCGGGTTGGCCGGGGCATGTGCCGCCGCCGCGGATGCTGCTGCCCCGGCTGCCCCTGGTGTGGGGACTGCGGCTCGTTCCCCGTGCCGGCGGGGCCGACGAACTCGCCCTGAGCCGGGCGCTGTCCGTGCTGTCCGTGACGGCCAGCGCCGCCTTCACCCTGCTGAGGGTGGAGCGGCTGACCGAGACGGAGGCGCGAGGGGTGCTGGAGGCGGCCGGCTTCGACCGCGTCGAGACCGAGTTGGACTGCGCGCTCCAGCTCGATGCGACGCTCGACAGCAGCGTCGCCTCGATCCTGGCGTCCCAGGAGTTCGACCCGTGCACCGTGCGGGCCCGTCCGAGCGACCTGCTGCGCCGCCGCCGTCGTGTGCGCCTGGCGGGAACCGCTTTGCTGGTGGCCCTGATCACCGTGGTGACGCTGATGGTCTGTGACGGTGTTCCGCTCGTGTCGCCGACCCCCGGGCCGGCACCGCATCGTGTGTCCCGGTCCGCCGCCCCTGACGTCGACGACGTGGTCCGGGTGGCCCCGCAGACGTGGGCCGCCACCTCACGGGTGGACTTCACCGCCTGGCCGGCCCGCGGGAGCCTGGTGCACGACCGGGAGCTGCTGCGCCGGGCGTCGGCCGCCTGGGCCGGCGTTGACGACGGCACCAGGACGCGGATCACCCGCACCAACGGCACCCCTGCGGGCGCGCTCCTCGACGCACCGCATCTGCTCTACGCGGGACGGGTCGGCGGGAGCACGGTCGTGCTGCTCCACGACGGTCAACGCCTCGCCCGGTACGGCGAATCGGCGGGCACGGGCGCCCGCTCCCTCGTCCTGGCCCGGGTGGACGACGCGGACGTGACCACGGCGGCCGCCGTCGCCCTGGACATGGACGCGAGGCGCGACGCGGTGCGCTACCTGCTCGCCCCCTGGGTGGCCGAGTCCTGGACACGCGACCTGATGCGTCCCGACGCCCCGGCCCGTCCACTCGCGGTGGACGGCGACGGACTGACCACGTCGGTCCCGGTGTTCGGCACGGGCACCGACTGCGGCAGCCGCACCGTGCTCCAACTGCGGTCGTCCCCGCGCGTCGCCGAGCACCACGCCTTCCTGCTGGCCGGACTCGGCGACCTGACCCCCGTGCATCTCACGTACACCCCGCTGCCGACGCGCACCGCACCGCCCCGGCAGCCGCGCGAGGCCACCGGTCCCGCCGCCCTGCTCGCATGGGCGCGGGTGGGCTGCGCCGTCGGCTCGCTGCGCGGCTCCGGTGTCAAGGCGGTCAACGCCTGGGACTTCGCGGAGCAGCACCTGCCGGACGGGGCCGGGCGGGCCGTGTGGACCTGTTCACGGGCCGACACCTGGCGCGGCCCCGGCGACGTGACCGTGACGCTGCGCAGGACCGCCGCGCCGGCGGGCGAGCAGGCCCGGCCGGTGGCGAGGCTGCGGACGACCGGCGCGTGCGGCCGGTTCGGGCAGCACGTCGTCGTCCACGCGAACTGGCTCTCTCCGAAGGGCTCGTGGTACGTGCTCGTGGCGGGGAGCCGCGCCGTGACCGGACTCGCCGTCACCGGTGACGTGACAGCCGACGCCGACGGCCCCACCCTCGCGGCGCGTGCTCCGCGAGGGGCCCACACCCAGGTGCGGGCCCGGTCGGCCGCGGGCATGCGCACCATCGACCTGTCGGCGGAGCGGTCGGGACAGCGAGGCGGCGAGGGGTAGCCGGCTCCGCGCACCCAGCCCGCCGTCACCGCGCGGCGTGGCACTCCGACGGCGGCTGAGCCGCCGAGCCGGGATGGGTATCGGCATCGGGAGCGGGAACGGCCGCCGTGCGGAACCGCGCGCCCATGCCGGCGAGTTCCAGAACGCGCCGCGGCTGGCTCTGCAGGCCGGACAGTTCCAGGAGGCCGCCCTGCACACCGGCGTGCTCGTTCAGGAGTTGCAGCAGCCCCAGACCGCTGGCGTCCAGGAACGAAACTCCCGCGAGGTCGAGGCAGAGGGTACGGTCGCGGATGATCACCGTGTCCGTCACCTGGGTGATCCGTGGGCAGGTGTCGAAGTCCAGCTCGCCCACCACGGTGACCACGACGCGCTCCGCGTAATCACTGATGTGTACGCCGAAAGACGGCATGACGAAACCACCGTTCGGGTGTACAGCCCATCACGGTCGGCTCCCACTGCCGGAAGTAGGCCGTCACGCGCGCGGCATACGGCGCCGCATCACAGCCGAGCGAGACCACCCGCACCTTCCGTCGGCCACCGCTTCCTGTCACCGCACGGTGGCGCGGGGTCTCCCACCAGGCCAGGCTGGTTCTCCTTCGAGCGTGGCACATCGGGGCAACCGGCACCAGAGCACTTGGACAAAGGGCAGGTGTCGTACACCTGTCCGGGTCAGCGATCCGCAACGCCCTGCCCAAGGCCTGGTGTCCGGCACACGAGGACAGCGGACGTGTTCTACCGCGAGGCGGGTGTGATCATGGCGAACGGGGCGCCCTGCGGGTCGGCGACCACCGTCATACGGCCGGCCATCATGTCGAACGGCGGGGCCAGGACCGTGCCGTTGCGCTTGACCAGGGCGTCCACGGTGGAGTCGACGTCGTCGACCGCGAAGTAGGTCAGCCAGTGCGGCGGAGTGCCGGGCGGGTCGTTGGCGAGCAGGGTGGCACCCCCGACCGCGCGTCCGCCGACCCGCAGTTCCCAGTAGGCGTCCGCGCCGTCCAGCGGCTGGATGTCGATGCCGAACACCTGGCCGTAGAAGGCGGTGGCGGCGAGAACGTCGGTGGTGTGCAGCTCGTTCCAGGTCAGCGCGCCCGGTTCGTTGACCACTCGCGCGCCGTGGAACTCCTTGGGCTGCCAGACCCCGAACACCGCGCCCTGCGGGTCGGCGGCGACCAGCATCCGGCCGAGCCCGCCGACGTCGATCACCGGGACGAGCAGGGTGCCGCCCGCGGCGACGATCGCGTCCTGGGTGGCCTGGGCGTCGGTGCTGGCCAGGTAGCTGGTCCAGACGGTGGGCGGTTCCGGCTCACCCTCGGGGGACATCGTCGGGCCGATGCCGGCCACCGGACGGCCGTGCAGCTCGCAGACCGCGTACCCGCCGAACTCGGCCGGACCCGGCTGCCCCTGCCAGCCGAGCAGGTCACGGTAGAAGTCCAGCGCGGCCTGCTGGTCCCTCGCCATCAGGTCGACCCAGCAAGGCGTGCCGGTCGCGTACGGAACAGCCACTTCTGGCATCTTCGCCCCTTTTCGTGCGGTGTGCCCGCCAGCCTTCCGTCAGGAGCGGCGATCCGCAGCCCGACACGCCGCCGCCCCCTGCGCGGACGGGGCGGTGGCCGACTCCGGCCACGGCGATGCGCTGTCGGCGCGGTTCGCGGGTAGTCGCGATCCGACCGATGAAAGGAGACCTGACCGATGGCCAACGAGACGAGCTCCGCCAGAATCACGGGGAAGGTCCAGGGCAGGGACATCGTCCTGGACGGCCGCCTGTCCGAGGACGAGATCCGGGACCGGGTGTGGTGGTGGCGGACCCCCCGTCCCGACTCCGGGGACCAGGAGGATCACGGGCACGAGTACGACGGCTCCCGGCGGGACGTGATCGCCACCCTGGGCGGCTACTACGAGGTTCCCGGCGATCCCGGCACGCCCGAGGGCGGGGAACTGCTGGAGATGCTGCACGCGGAGCTCAATCCGGACGACTGAAGAGCCCCGGGGTTGGCTCAGTACGCGGAGTTGACGTTGTCGATGGAGCCGTAGCGGTGGGCGGCGTAGTTGGCGGCGGCGGTGATGTTGGCGACCGGGTCGGTGGAGTTGT
>NZ_JARAUO010000038.1:0-94655 GCF_033792105.1 Streptomyces sp. WI03-4A | reverse complement strand
CGCCCGCCGGCCGCCGCGCCCGCCCTGGAGACCGCCGAGGCCCTCGCCCCCCGCCCGTACGGCACCGCGGACGGCCGGGACTGGCTGGGCCGGGGCGCGCTGTCCTTCCTCGCCGAGGCCTCCGACCTGCTCGCCGGACAGCTGGACGAGAGCCTGGTCACGGCCCTCACCGGCCAGCTGATCGTGCCCCGGCTGGCCGACTGGTGCGCGGTGTGGCTGGAGGACGAGGCGACCGTGCGCGGGGGCGACGGCAACGCGCCCGCCCGGGTCTGGCACGCCAGCGAGGACCGCGCCGAGGAGCTGGCCCGCGCCCTGGAGAAGGAACCGCCGTGCCCCCGGGACGGCCTCAGGTCCGGTCCCGAGCCCTACCCCTGGCCCGGTGACGCGCTCGGCCCGCGGGGCGCCCGCGGCACGGCGCTCGCGTACCGGCTGATCGCGGGCGGCCGTCCGCTGGGCACGCTGGTGATCGGGCGCTGCGGCGCCGAGCGCTTCCCGGACGAGGTCACCGGCCTGGTCGAGGACCTCGGCCGCCGGGTGGCCCTCGCCATCGGCGCGGCCCGCCAGTACGCCCGGCAGGCCACCATCAGCGCCGTCCTGCAGCGCGGCCTGCTGCCCGGCGCGGTCGCCGAGATCCCCGGGGTGAGCAGCGCGCTGGTCTACGAGCCCCGCGACCAGGGCGGCCCGAGCGGCGACTTCTACGACCTGTTCCCTGCGGGCGACGGCCGCTGGTGCTTCGCGGTGGGCGACGTGCAGGGCAAGGGCCCCGAGGCGGCGGTCGTGATCGGTCTCGCGCGCCCCTGGCTGCGACTGCTGGCCCGCGAGGGCTACCGGGTCGCCGACGTCCTCGACCGGCTCAACCAGCTCCTGCTGGACGACGCCACCGAGGCCGCCGACGCGGCCGCCCGCGCGCTCGTCGCCGCCGGCGGCCGTCCCGTGGCCGCCGGGGACGGCCCCCAGACCCGCTTCCTGTCGCTCCTCTACGGCGAGCTGACCCCGCACGACGGAGGCGTCCGCTGCACGCTCGCCTCCGCCGGGCACCCCCTGCCGCTGCTCCTGCGCCCCGACGGCGAGGTGCGCACCGCCGCCCGCCCGCAGACCCTGCTCGGCGTGGTGGAGGACGAGACGTACACCAGCGAGACCGTCGAGCTCGGGCCCGGCGACAGCCTGCTGTGCGTCACCGACGGTGTCACCGAGCGCCGCTCCGGCTCCCGCCAGTTCGACGACGGCGACGGGCTGGCCCGGGCCCTGTCCGGCTGCGCGGGGCTGAGCGCCGAGCTGATCGCCGAAAGGATCCGCCGCCTGGTGCACGAGTTCGGCGGCGGCCTGCCCGAGGACGATCTGGCCCTGCTGGTGCTCCAGGCCGGGTGACCGCCGCCGTACGGGACAATGGGGGACATGCCTTCCGCACTTCCCGACGGCGAGCCCGTCCCCGCCGACGGCGCGCTGCCCGCCGCCGCGCTCGCCGGGGCCGCCGAGCGTCCCCTCGGCTTCTACCTGCACGTCCCGTACTGCGCCACCCGCTGCGGCTACTGCGACTTCAACACGTACACCGCCTCCGAGCTGCGCGGCACGGGCGGGGTGCTGGCGTCCCGGGACAACTACGCGGACACCCTGACCGACGAGGTCCGGCTCGCGCGCAAGGTCCTCGGCGACGACCCGCGCGAGGTCCGCACGGTCTTCGTCGGCGGCGGCACGCCGACGCTGCTGGCCGCCGACGACCTCGTCCGGATGCTGGCCGCCGTGCGCGACGAGTTCGGCCTGGCGCCGGACGCCGAGATCACCACGGAGGCGAACCCGGAGTCGGTGGACCCGGCCTACCTCGCCACCCTGCGGGAGGGCGGTTTCAACCGGATCTCCTTCGGCATGCAGAGCGCGCGGCGGCACGTGCTGAGCGTCCTGGACCGCACCCACACCCCGGGCCGCCCCGAGGCGTGCGTGGCGGAGGCGAGGGCGGCGGGCTTCGAGCACGTCAACCTCGACCTGATCTACGGCACCCCCGGCGAGTCCGACGACGACTGGCGGGCGTCCCTGGAGGCGGCCATCGGCGCCGGCCCCGACCACGTCAGCGCCTACGCCCTCATCGTCGAGGAGGGCACCCAGCTCGCCCGCCGCATCCGCCGGGGCGAGGTCCCGATGACGGACGACGACGTGCACGCCGACCGCTACCTGATCGCCGAGGAGACCC
The DNA here is from genome assembly GCF_033792105.1 of Streptomyces sp. WI03-4A. Classification (NCBI taxonomy): domain Bacteria; kingdom Bacillati; phylum Actinomycetota; class Actinomycetes; order Kitasatosporales; family Streptomycetaceae; genus Streptomyces; species Streptomyces sp. WI03-4A. The sequence goes on along the minus strand of NZ_JARAUO010000038.1, from coordinate 92,470 downwards.
TGTCGGCGGCGGGCTTCGACTGGTACGAGGTCTCCAACTGGGCCACCTCCGAGGCCGGGCGCTGCCTGCACAACGAGCTGTACTGGCGGGGCGCGGACTGGTGGGGCGCGGGCCCCGGCGCCCACTCGCACGTGGGCGGCGTGCGCTGGTGGAACGTCAAGCACCCGGGCGCCTACGCGGCGGCCCTGGCGTCGGGCCGCTCCCCGGGCGCGGGCCGCGAACTGCTCTCCGACGAGGACCGCCGGGTCGAACGGATCCTTCTGGAACTGCGCCTGAGCGAGGGCGTCCCGCTCTCCCTGCTCAAGGAGGCCGGCCTCGCGGCCGCCCGCCGCGCCCTGACCGACGGCCTCCTCCAGCGGACCCCCTACACCGAGGGCCGCGCCGCCCTGACCCTGCGCGGCCGCCTGCTGGCGGACGCGGTGGTGCGGGACCTGGTGGACTGACCGGCCGGGCACCTACAGGGGCGTCAAGCCCCACCGCCGGCCGTGACGAAGTCGATCAGTTCCTCCACTCGGCCCAGCAGTTCCGGCTCCAGGTCCTTGTAGGAGCGCACCCCGGACAGGATGCGCTGCCAGGCCGCGCCCGTGTTCTCGGGCCAGCCCAGGGCCCGGCACACGCCCGTCTTCCAGTCCTGGCCGCGGGGCACCCGGGGCCAGTCGGGGATGCCCACGGAGGACGGCTTCACGGCCTCCCAGACGTCGATGTACGGGTGGCCGACCACCAGCGCGTGCTCGCTCGTCACGGCCTCGGCGATCCGCCACTCCTTGGTGCCCGGCACCAGGTGGTCCACCAGCACGCCGAGCCGGGCGTCGGGCCCGGGCGCGAACTCCGCCACGACCGCCGGCAGGTCGTCCACGCCCTCCAGGTACTCCACGACCACGCCCTCGATGCGCAGGTCGTCGCCCCACACCTTCTCCACCAGCTCGGCGTCGTGCCGGCCCTCGACGTAGATGCGGCCGGCGCGGGCCACCCGGGCCCGGGCCCCGGGGACGGCCACCGAACCGGACGCCGTCCGGGTGGGCCGCGGGGGAGCGGCGGCCGGCCGTACGAGGGTGACCGCCCGGCCCTCCAGCAGGAAGCCGCGCGGCTCCAGCGGGAACACCCGGTGCTTGCCGAAGCGGTCCGCCAGCGTCACCGTGCCCGCCTCGCAGCGGATCACCGCGCCGCAGAACCCGGTACCCGCCTCCTCCACCACCAGACCCGGCTCCGCCGCGACCTCCGGGACGGGCTTCGGCTTCTTCCACGGCGGGGTCAGGTCGGCGGAGTACTGGCGCATTCGAGTGACGATAGGAGAAGCCGCCGCCCGGGGCTCACGACACGCCGAAACGCGCCGCCAGCTCGTCGCGTTGCCGCCGCACGAACCCGGCGTCCACCACCGCACCGTGACCGGGCACGTACAGCGCGTCCTCGCCGCCCAGCGCCAGCAGCCGGTCGAGCGCGGCCGGCCACCGCGACGGCACGGCGTCCGGGCCCGCCTGCGGCGTGCCGGACTCCTCGACCAGGTCGCCGCAGAACACCACCTCGGGGGAGCCGGGTACCAGCACCGCCAGGTCGTGCGCGGTGTGCCCGGGCCCCACGTTGGCCAGCAGCGCCTGCCGGCCGTCCCCGAGGTCCAGCGTCAGCTCGCCGGAGACCGGATGCCGGGGCGCCCCGGCCGCCAGCGTGTCCACCGCCTCCTCCGCGTCCGCCGCCGGCAGGCCGTTGCGGACCGCGTCCAGGCGCAGTTCCTCGCGTCCGCCGGTGAACACCGCCTCCGCCCCCACCGCCGCGTACACCTCGGCCCCGGCGAACGCGGCCGTGCCGAAGACGTGGTCGAAGTGGGGATGGGTCAGCGCGAGATGGGTCACACGGCGGCCCGCCAGCCGCTCGGCGCACTCCCGCAGCCGGGCGCCCTCGGCCAGGCTCGCCCCGGCGTCCACCACCAGCGCCGTGCCGTGCCCGATCACCAGGCCCGCGGTGCAGTCCCAGCCGGGCAGCCGGCACCTGCCGATCCCGTCGGCCAGCCGCTCCCACCCCAGCTCTTCCCAAGTCACCGTCATACCGCGACGCTAGCGGTACGACCCCGTACGGCAGGACCGACCTTGCCCAGTGAGTACCCCACGGCCGTACACTGGGCCGGGGAACGCTGGCACTCGGACACGCAGAGTGCCAGGTGGACCACTCGAAGGTCCCAGGGGACGACATGCTGGAGGTGCGCGCGGATGCTGAGTGAACGCAGGCTTCAGGTGCTGCGCGCCATCGTCCAGGACTACGTGGGCACCGAGGAGCCGGTGGGCTCCAAGGCGCTCACCGAACGGCACAACCTCGGCGTCTCCCCGGCGACGGTGCGCAACGACATGGCGGCCCTGGAGGACGAGGGCTTCATCGCACAGCCGCACACCAGCGCCGGGCGCATCCCCACCGACAAGGGCTACCGGTTGTTCGTGGACAAGCTCGCGGGTGTCAAGCCGATGACCGGGCCCGAGCGCCGGGCCATCCAGAACTTCCTCGAGGGCGCCGTCGACCTCGACGACGTCGTGGCCCGCACGGTGCGCCTGCTCGCGCAGCTCACCCGGCAGGTCGCCGTCGTGCAGTACCCGTCCCTGACCCGGTCCACCGTCCGGCACGTGGAGCTGCTCTCGCTCGCGCCCGCGCGGGTGATGCTCGTGCTGATCACGGACACCGGCCGGGTCGAGCAGCGGATGGTCGACTGCCCGGCGCCCTTCGGCGAGGCATCCCTGGCCGACCTCAGGGCCCGGCTGAACAGCCGGGTCGCCGGCCGCCGGTTCAGCGATGTGCCGCACCTGGTCGAGGACCTGCCCGAGGGCTTCGAGGCCGAGGATCGCGGTACGGTCTCCACCGTGCTCTCCACCCTGCTGGAGACACTGGTGGAGGAGAACGAGGAGCGGTTGATGATCGGCGGCACCGCCAATCTCACCCGTTTCGGACATGATTTCCCCCTCACGATCCGGCCCGTGCTGGAGGCTCTTGAGGAGCAGGTCGTGCTCCTCAAGCTCCTGGGCGAGGCGAAGGATCCGGGCGTGATGGTGCGCATCGGGCACGAGAACGCCCATGAGGGACTCAACTCCACCTCCGTGGTGTCGGTCGGCTACGGTTCGGGCGGCGAGGCGGTTGCCAAGCTCGGCGTGGTCGGACCGACCCGCATGGACTATCCGGGAACGATGGGAGCGGTACGCGCAGTGGCACGGTACGTCGGACAGATCCTGGCGGAGTCGTAAGTGGCCACGGACTACTACGCCGTTCTCGGCGTGCGCCGCGACGCGTCGCAGGATGAGATCAAGAAGGCGTTCCGTCGGCTCGCGCGCGAGCTGCACCCGGACGTCAACCCCGATCCGAAGACCCAGGAGCGGTTCAAGGAGATCAACGCCGCCTACGAGGTGCTGTCGGACCCGCAGAAGAAGCAGGTCTACGACCTCGGCGGCGACCCGCTCTCCCAGGCGGGCGGCGCGGGCGCGGGCGGCTTCGGCGCCGGCGGCTTCGGCAACTTCTCCGACATCATGGACGCGTTCTTCGGCACGGCGTCGCAGCGCGGGCCGCGCTCGCGCACCCGACGCGGCCAGGACGCGATGATCCGCATCGAGGTCGAGCTGGACGAGGCGGCCTTCGGGACGACCAAGGACATCCAGGTCGACACCGCGATCGTCTGCAACACCTGCAACGGCGAGGGCGCGGCGCCCGGCACCAGCGCCCAGACGTGTGACATGTGCCGCGGCCGCGGCGAGGTCTCCCAGGTGACCCGGTCCTTCCTGGGCCAGGTCATGACCTCCCGCCCCTGCCCCCAGTGCCAGGGCTTCGGCACGGTCGTGCCGACCCCGTGCCCGGAGTGCGCGGGCGACGGCCGGATCCGCTCCCGCCGCACCCTGACGGTGAAGATCCCGGCCGGTGTCGACAACGGCACCCGGATCCAGCTCGCCGGCGAGGGCGAGGTCGGCCCCGGCGGCGGTCCGGCCGGCGACCTCTACGTCGAGATCCACGAGCTGCCGCACTCGACCTTCCAGCGGCGCGGCGACGACCTGCACTGCACGGTCACCATCCCGATGACCGCGGCGGCCCTCGGCACCAAGGTGCCGCTGGAGACCCTGGACGGGATGGAGGAGGTCGACATCCGGCCCGGCACCCAGTCCGGCCAGTCGATCCCGCTGCACAACCGGGGCGTCACGCACCTGCGCGGCGGCGGCCGGGGCGACCTGATCGTGCACGTCGAGGTCACCACGCCGACCAAGCTCGACCCCGAGCAGGAGCGGCTGCTGCGCGAGCTGGCGAAGCTGCGCGGCGAGGAGCGGCCCCAGGGCCAGTTCCAGCCGGGCCAGCAGGGCCTGTTCTCGCGGCTGAAGGACGCCTTCAACGGGCGCTGACGCCGGCCGGCAGGGCGGTCCGGACCCGGTCCGGACCGCCGCTCCGGCGGCGGCCGGAACCGCGGCCCGCGGCGGTGCGCGGGGGGCGTTCGGACACCCTGTGTCACTGGCCTATGCCGCCGGACGCCCGGATTCGGACTTGTTTCGAGGACGTGACAACATGCGGTCATGTCCTCCGCACTGACCGATCTCTTTCCACTTCCGATCGTGCAGGCCCCCATGGCGGGCGGTGTCTCCGTCCCGCAGCTCGCGGCCGCCGTGTCCGAGGCGGGCGGTCTCGGCTTCCTCGCCGCCGGGTACAAGACCGCCGACGGCATGTACCAGGAGATCAAGCAGCTGCGAGGGCTCACGGCCCGCCCGTTCGGCGTGAACCTCTTCATGCCCCAGCCCGAGTACGCGGAGTCGGGCGCGGTGGAGGTCTACGCGCACCAGCTGGCCGGCGAGGCCGCCTGGTACGAGACCGAGCTCGGCGACCCAGACAGCGGACGCGACGACGGCTACGACGCCAAGCTCGCCGTCCTCCTCGACAACCCGGTCCCGGTGGTCTCCTTCCACTTCGGCGTGCCGGGCCGGGACGTCCTCGACTCGCTGCGCCGGGCCGGAACCCTCACCCTGGTCACCGCCACCACCGCCGAGGAGGCCCTCGCCGTCGAGCGGGCCGGTGCGGACGCGGTGATCGCGCAGGGCGTGGAGGCCGGCGGCCACCAGGGCACCCACCGGGACCTCGCGGAGAACGACGGCTCCGGCATCGGGCTGCTCTCGCTGGTCGCGCAGATCCGCGAGACCGTGCGCGTCCCGATCGTCGCCGCCGGCGGCATCATGCGCGGCGCCCAGATCGCCGCCGTCATCGCCGCGGGCGCGAGCGCGGCCCAGCTCGGCACCGCGTTCGTCGCCACCCACGAGTCCGGCGCACCCGCCCCGCACAAGCAGGCGCTGACCAACCCGCTGTTCGCGCGCACCGAGCTGACCCGGGCCTTCTCCGGCCGCCCGGCGCGCGCCCTGGTCAACCGCTTCCTGCGCGAGCACGGCCCGTACGCCCCCGCCGCGTACCCCGAGGTCCACCACCTGACCTCGCCGCTGCGCAAGGCCGCCGCCAAGGCCGGAGACGCCCAGGGCATGGCGCTGTGGGCCGGCCAGGGCCACCGGATGGCCCGCGAGCTGCCCGCCGGGGAACTGGTGCGGGTGCTGGCGGCCGAACTCACCGCGGCCCGGACAGCGTTGTCGGGCCCGGCCGGCACGGGAGGTGAGGGGCGATGACCGCACCGGTCTTCGTCGTCGAGCACTTCGACGCGGACGGTCACCGCTACGTCCTGGACGGCCCCGAAGGCCGCCACGCGGTCTCGGTCAAGCGGCTCCAGCCGGGCGAGGAGGTCGTCCTCACCGACGGCGCCGGACGTCACGCCGTGTGCGAGGTGATCGCCACCGAGGGCAAGGACCGGCTGATCGTCCGCCTGGGCACCGTCGCCGAGGAGCCGGAGCCCGCACCGCGCATCACCGTCGTGCAGGCCCTGCCCAAGGGCGACCGCGGCGAGGTCGCCGTCGAGACCATGACCGAGGTCGGCGTCGACGCCGTCGTGCCCTGGCAGGCGGCCCGCTGCATCACCCAGTGGCGGGGCGAGCGCGGGCTGAAGGCCCTCGGCAGGTGGCGGGCCACCGCCCGGGAGGCCGGCAAGCAGTCCCGCCGGGTCCGCTTCCCCGAGATCGCGGACGCGGCCACCACCAAGCAGGTCGCCGCGCTCCTCGCCGAGGCCGACTTCGCCGCCGTGCTGCACTCCGACTTCGAACACGGCAGCGCCCCGCTGGCCACCGCCGAACTCCCCGACCGGGGCGAGATCGTGCTGGTCGTCGGGCCCGAAGGCGGAGTCTCCCGCGACGAGTTGGCACTCTTCGAGGAGGCGGGCGCCCGCGCCTTCGTGCTCGGCCCCTCCGTCCTGCGCACATCCACCGCCGGCACCGCCGCCGCGGCCCTCCTCCTGGGCCGCACCGGCCGCTGGTCCTGACCCCCGAGGGACACGATGGAACTCGCCCAGATACGGCTCCTCGTCACCGACTTCCCGGCCTGCTACCACTTCTACGCCGAGGTCCTCGGCCTCACCCCGCAGTCCGGGGCGACCGAGGGCCCGTACGAGAAGTTCAGCCCGCACGCCGGCTCGGCCGGGATCGCGCTCCAGGACCGCGCCATGATGGGCGGCGTCCTCGCCGAACTGGGCGGCGCCGCCACGGGCCACCGCTCCCTGGTCGTCCTGCGCGTCGACGACCTCGACGCCTACTGCGCGGAGATCGGCTCCCGCGGCGCGACCGTCCTGCACGGGCCCGCCCCCATGACGGACCGCATGCGGGTGGCCCACCTCAAGGACCCGGAGGGGAACATGGTGGAACTCCAGGAGTGGCTTCTGCTGCGCACCTGACGATCGCCGGGAGCAGCGGCCAGCCGTCCACCTCGCCGCCGGCCGGCTCCCGCGCCCGCACCACGTCCACGAACGCCCGCACGACGGACGGCAGGTGCAGATTGGCCGCGTTCCCGTGCTCGTCGATCACGAGCCCGGAGTGGCTGTAGGCGTCGCTGCCCGCCACCCGTCCGGGCCCGCCCCGGAAGACCAGCCGGGCGGCGGGCCGGTCGGTCCGGCCGTCCCGGTACAGCACCAGCGTCTCCTGGCAGGGGCCGCCGTCCGGCCGGTGCCGGTGCCCGACCCGCCACCACCACACCTCCCCGCAAGGACCGGCCAGTCGTCTGAGTCTGCCTCTCCCGCCCATCGGGCCAGCCTACGGCGGCCCGGACACCACGGCGGTCCCGCGGGCCCCCGCCCGAACGGGTGAGTGGCCGTAAGCGGTCTTCCGCACCGCCCGCACCGGTGGCACGCTGCCCTTCATGGGGGCTTCGAGACGAATCGGACAGGGGCCACGAGCCACGCGCGCACTGGCCGTGGCGGGGCTCGCCGTGGTGACGGTGGGCGTGGTGACGGCATGTCAGCCGGGCGATCTCAGCTCGGCCGCGGTGGCGTACACCACCGACAAGACCGCCACCGACGAGCTCAAGCGGCGGCATGTGGACATCAGTTGGCTCACCTGCACGGGCAACTACGGCAAGGGCGGCTACACACCGGGGAAGTCCCCCTCGCCGACCGAGACCACCGTCGTCTCCGTCGACTGCCAGGGGCAGACCAAGGACGGCCGGAAGATCACCGTCACCGGCAAGGTGACGAAGGCCGTCGACGGCGCCTGCGTGCGCGGCGACCTGACCGCCCGGGTCGGCGGCCGGCAGGTGTTCCGGGTCAGCGGACTCGGCGACTGCGACGCCACGACGGGGCCGACGTACCGGCCGCCCGTCACCTACCGCCCCACCGGCGGGGAGCCCACCGTCACGGTCACCGTCACCCGGACCCTGTGGTGCAAGGGCGACCCGACCTGCTGGCCCGTGGAGGGAAAGTGATCCGAACCGGAGGCGGGCGCGCCGGCCGCTGCGTACAGTGACGGGGTGACTCAGAGCGCTCCGGCAGGTTCCTCCGGCTACCTCCGATTCCCCCACCTGAACGGCGACTTGGTGACCTTCACCGCCGAGGACGACGTATGGCTGGCCCCCCTGGACGGCGGCCGCGCCTGGCGGACCGGCGCCGACAACGTGCCGGTGAACCACCCCCGCATCTCGCCCGACGGCACCACCCTCGCCTGGACCTCGACCCGGGACGGCGCCCCCGAGGTGTACGTCGCCCCGGTCGACGGCGGGCCGTCCAGGCGGCTGACCCACTGGGGGAGCCTCAAGACCCAGGTCCGCGGCTGGACCCCGGACGGCGAGGTCCTCGCGCTCAGCACCCAGGGCCAGGCGAGCCTGCGCCGCACCTGGGCGCGGGCCGTTCCGCTGGACGGCGGACCGGCCACCACCCTTCCCTTCGGACCGGTCGGCGACATCGCCCACGGTCCGCACACGGTACTGCTGTCCGCCCCGATGGGCCGCGAGGCCGCCTGGTGGAAGCGCTACCGGGGCGGCACCGCGGGCAAGCTGTGGATCGACCGCGGCGCCGGCGACGCGCAGGCCGCCGGTGAGTTCGTCCGGCTGCACGAGGACCTGGACGGCAACATCGAGTACCCGCTGTGGGCCGGCGACCGGGTGGCGTTCCTCTCCGATCACGAGGGCACCGGGGCCCTCTACTCCTCCCTCGCCGACGGGTCCGACCTGCGGCGCCACACCCCTCTCGACGGCTTCTACGCCCGGCACGCCGCCACCGACGGCACCCGCGTCGTCTACTCCAGCGCGGGCGAGCTCTGGCTGCTCGACGACCTCGACGGCGCCACGCCGCGCCGCCTCGACATCCGGCTCGGCGGGCCGCGCGTCGACCTCCGGCCCTTCCAGGTGAACGCCTCCCGCTGGTTCGGGCACGCGACCCCCGACCACACCGCGCGCGGCAGCGCGGTCGCCGTCCGCGGCACCGTCCACTGGGTCACCCACCGCGCGGGCCCGGCCCGCGCGCTCGCCGCACAGCCCGGCGTGCGCGCCCGGCTCCCGCGCGCCTTCCGCGCCGACGGCGAGGAGTGGGCGGTGTGGGTGACCGACGCCGAGGGCGAGGACGCCCTGGAGTTCGCGCCCGCCACCGGTGTCGCCCCCGGCGCGACCCCGCGCCGGATCGCCGCCGGACAGCTCGGCCGGGTCCTGGAGCTGGCCGTGGCCCCCGACGGCAGCCGGGCCGCCGTGGCCGCGCACGACGGACGGCTGCTGCTGGTCGAGCGGGACAGCGGCGAGGTCCGCGAGGTCGACCGCAGCGACCACGGGGACGTCAGCGACCTCGCCTTCTCACCCGACTCAGGCTGGCTCGCCTGGTCCCACCCCGGCCCGCGCCCGCTGTGCCAGCTGCGCATCGCCAACACCACCGACCTGTCGGTCACCGAGGCGACCCCGCTGCGCTTCCAGGACTACGCGCCCGCCTTCACCCTGGACGGCAAGCACCTCGCCTTCCTCTCCAGCCGGTCCTTCGACCCGGTCTACGACGAGCACGTCTTCGACCTGGCCTTCGTCGAGGGCGCCCGGCCGCACCTGATCACCCTCGCCGCGACCACGCCCTCCCCGTTCGGCCCGCAGCGGCACGGCCGGCCCTTCGGCACCCCCGACAAGGACGAGACACCCGACAGCGAGGGCACCCCGGTCACCCGCGTCGACCTCGACGGCCTGGCCGACCGCATCGTGCCCTTCCCGGTCGAGGCCGCCCGCTACTCCAACCTGCGCGCCGCCAGGGACGGCCTGCTCTGGCTGCGCCACCCCGTGCGCGGAGTCCTCGGCGCCTCCCGGGCCACCCCGGACGCCCCCGACCCCAAGACCGAGCTGGAGCGCTACGACCTCGCCCAGCAGCGCCTGGAGCACCTCGCCGCCGACGCCGACCACTTCGAGGTCAGCGGCGACGGCAAGCGGGTGCTGCTGTGGGCCGACGGCCGGCTCAGGGTGGTGCCCGCCGACCGGCGGGCCTCCGACGACGAGGACCGCGACTCGAACGTCACCGTCGACCTGACCCGGGTCCGGCAGACCGTCGACCCCGCCGCCGAGTGGCGGCAGATGTTCGACGAGACCGGCCGCATCATGCGGGACAACTTCTGGCGCCCGGACATGGCCGGCGTCGACTGGGACGGCGTGCTCGACCGCTACCGGCCCGTCCTCGCCCGCCTCGCCACCCACGACGACCTGGTGGACCTGCTGTGGGAGGTGCAGGGCGAACTCGGCACCTCCCACGCCTACGTCACCCCGCGCGGCGGCCACGGCGGCGGGCCCCGCCAGGGCCTGCTCGGCGCCGACATCTCCCGCCACGAGGACGGCGGCTGGCGCGTCGACCGCGTCCTGCCCGCCGAGACCTCCGACCCGGACGCCCGCTCACCGCTCGCCGCCCCCGGTGTCGCCGTGCGCCCCGGCGACACGATCGTCGCCGTCGGCGGACAGCCCGTCGACCCGGTCACCGGTCCGGGACCGCTGCTGACCGGCACAGCCGGGAAACCGGTCGAGCTGACCGTCTCGCCCGCGGGCGGCGGCGACCCCCGGCACGTGGTCGTCGTCCCGCTCGCCGACGAGGAACCGCTGCGCTACCACGCCTGGGTCGCCGACCGCCGCGCGCACGTGCACGCCCGTTCCGGCGGCCGCCTCGGCTACCTCCACGTGCCCGACATGCAGGCGCCCGGCTGGGCCCAGATCCACCGCGACCTGCGCGTCGAGGTGGCCCGCGAGGGCCTCGTCGTCGACGTCCGGGAGAACCGCGGCGGCCACACCTCCCAGCTCGTCGTGGAGAAGCTGGCCCGGCGGATCGTCGGCTGGGACGTGCCCCGGGGCATGCGGGCCGAGAGCTATCCCCTGGACGCGCCGCGCGGCCCCGTGGTCGCCGTCGCCAACGAGTTCTCCGGGTCCGACGGCGACATCGTCAACGCGGCGATCCGCGCCCTCGGCATCGGCCCGGTCGTCGGTACCCGCACCTGGGGCGGCGTCATCGGCATCGACAGCCGCTACCGCCTGGTCGACGGCACCCTGATCACCCAGCCCAAGTACGCCTTCTGGCTGGAGGGTTACGGCTGGGGCGTGGAGAACCACGGCGTGGACCCGGACGTGGAGGTGGTCCAGCGCCCGCAGGACTGGGCGGCGGGCCGCGACGCCCAGCTCGACGCGGCGATCGCACTCGCGCTGGAGGCACTGCAGGAGCGGCCCGCCAAGACCCCGCCGGACCTGCCGGACCTGCCGTCCTGAGGGGACGGGCACCCGACCGACTACCATGCCCCCGTACTGATCACCAACGGCGAAAGCGAGCGCAGCGAATGGCGGGAGAGCCGCAGGACGACTGCCTGTTCTGCAAGATCGTCGCGGGTCACATCCCGGCGACCATCGTCCGCGAGACCGAGACCACCGTCGCCTTCCGTGACATAAACCCCCAGGCGCCGACCCACGTCCTGGTGATCCCCAAGGCGCACTACGAGAACGCGGCCGCGCTCGGCGCGGGCGCCCCGCAGCTCGCGGCCGACGTGCTCGCCGAGACGAAGGCCGTCGCCGACGAGGAGAAGCTGGACAGCTACCGCGTGGTCTTCAACACCGGCAGCGGCGCGGGCCAGACCGTCTGGCACGCCCACGCGCACGTCCTCGGGGGCCGCGGCCTGGAATGGCCGCCCGGATAACTCGCGATGTCAGTCCGTGAATTGGTGGTCCTGGGCACCGCCAGCCAGGTCCCGACCCGGCACCGCAACCACAACGGCTACCTGCTGCGCTGGGACGGTCAGGGCATCCTGTTCGACCCCGGCGAGGGCACACAGCGGCAGATGCTGCGCGCCGGGGTCGCCGCCCACGACCTCCACCGGATCTGCGTGACGCACTTCCACGGCGACCACTCCCTCGGCCTCGCCGGCGTCATCCAGCGGATCAACCTCGACCGGGTGCCGCACGAGATCAGCGCGCACTACCCGCTCTCGGGGCAGCGCTTCTTCGACCGGCTGCGGTACGCGACCGCCTACCGGGAGACCGTCCACCTCACCGAGGCGCCGGTCGCCGGGGACGGCAACCTCGCGGTGACCCCGTCGTACACCCTGGAGGCCCGCAGGCTGTCCCACCCCGTCGAGTCCTACGGCTACCGGCTGACCGAACCCGACGGGCGCCGCATGCTGCCCGACCGGCTCGCCGCGCACGGCATCACGGGCCCGGACGTCGGCCGTATCCAGCGCGAGGGCCGGCTCGGCGACGTGACGCTGGACGACGTCAGCGAGACGCGGCACGGGCAGCGGTTCGCGTTCGTCATGGACACCCGGCTGTGCGACGGGGTGCACGCCCTCGCCGAGGGCTGCGACCTGCTCGTCATCGAGTCCACCTTCCTCGACGAGGACATCGAACTGGCCGTCGACCACGGGCATCTGACGGCGGGCCAGGCGGCCGCCGTGGCCCGGGACGCGGGCGTGCGCCACCTCGTCCTCACCCACTTCAGTCAGCGCTACTCCGACCCCGGGGAGTTCGAGCGGCAGGCACGCGCCGCCGGGTACGAGGGCGAGCTGACCGTGGCGCACGACCTGCAGCGGGTGCCGCTCCCCAAACGCCGCTGAGGCGAAGCCGACGCGCCGGGTGAAGTCGCAGGTGGGAGCGCCGTACGATGCTCTGATGCCTCTCCCGAAAGCAGAACTGCACCTTCACATCGAAGGCACCTTGGAGCCCGAGCTGGCGTTCGAGCTGGCCGCACGCAACGGCGTCGAGCTGCCGTACGCCGACACCGACGACCTGAGCAAGGCGTACCGGTTCGAGGACCTCCAGTCCTTCCTGAACCTGTACTACGAGCTGATGGCCGTCCTGCGCACCGAGCGGGACTTCGAGGACCTGGCCGACGCCTACCTCGCCCGCGCCGCCGCGCAGGGCGTGCGGCACGCGGAGATCTTCTTCGACCCGCAGGCCCACCTCGCCCGGGGCGTCGCCATGGGCACCGTCGTGAACGGGCTGTGGCGCGCGCTCGGCCGCAGCGTGGAGACCCACGGCGTCTCCACGAGGCTCATCATGTGCTTCCTGCGCGACGAGTCCGCCGAGTCGGCGCTGGAGACCCTTCAGGCGGCCCGGCCGTACCTGGACCGGATCACCGGGGTCGGCCTTGACTCGGCCGAGGTCGGCCACCCGCCGGTGAAGTTCCGCGAGGTGTACGAGGCGGCCGCCGCACTCGGCCTGCGCCGGGTGGCGCACGCGGGCGAGGAGGGGCCGCCGGAGTACATCACCGAGGCCCTGGACGTGCTCGGCGTGGAGCGCGTCGACCACGGCCTGCGCTGCATGGAGGACCCGGCGCTGGTCGAGCGGCTGGTCCGGGAGCGCGTCCCGCTGACCCTGTGCCCGCTGTCCAACGTCCGGCTGCGCGCCGTGGACGTCCTCTCCGCGCACCCGCTGCCGGCCATGCTCGACGCCGGCCTGCTGTGCACGGTCAACTCCGACGACCCGGCCTACTTCGGCGGCTACGCGGACGACAACTTCGACGCGGTGCGCTCGGCGCTCGGCCTCTCCGAGGAGCGGCTGCGCGAGCTGGCCCGCAACTCCTTCCTCGCCTCCTTCCTGGAGGACGACGAGGAGCGGCGGGCCCGCTACATCGCCGAGGTGGAGGCGTACGAGTTCGGGTAGGCGGTGTCGTACGTCCGCCGGGCGGGCACGGCGGGGGTCTCCACCGCGATCTCCACCACGGGCAGCGACCGGCGGCCCGCGCGCAGCGCCACCACCGTCATCGGCACCGCCACCGCCAGCAGTCCGCAGGCCAGCATCGCGCCCATGGCCGGGAACCCGGCCCACGCGGCCAGCACGCTCCCGGCCAGCGGGCCCGCCGCCGTGCCCAGCGACCCCGCCGAGCCGACCAGCACCGCCCAGCGGACGCGCGGGTCGAGGGAGGCGGCCAGCCCGATGACGTACGACAGCACGACCGGGTAGAGCAGGTTCCAGGAGATCTCGCCCGCGGCGAAGGACGGCAGGTCGGTCGCCGACGCGCTGACCGCGACGCAGCCCGCGATGAGCGCCGTGCCCGCGCCGATCGGCACCGCCCGGCCGAGCCGGGGCCCGAGCGCCCCGGCGCCCACGACCCCGAGCAGCCCGGCGCCGAGCGCGGCCGCGAACACCGCGCCGACGGTGACCTCGCCGAGGTGCGCCTGGCCGAGACCGATGCGGCCGCTGACGCCCCACAGCGAGTTCTGCGCCAGGGACCAGCACGGCATCACGGCGGCCAGCAACAGCCCGGCCCGTGGGTGGGGGAGCCGCCCGCGCCCGTTGGCCGGGGTGCGGGCCGGGGCGGTGCGGGCGGACAGGCGGCCGGTGAGCGGCCACACCGCGGCCGCGGTGAGCGCGATCGCGGCGAGCGGCTGCCCGTGGCCCGGGCCGAGGTGCGGGATCGTCAGGTACAGGGCGCCGGCCAGCGCGGAGACCCCGAGCAGACCGAACGTGGTGACCCGGTGCGGGTCCCGCTGCGCGGCGATGCCGCAGGCGGCGACCGCCGTGGCCGTACCGGAGCCGAACCCGCCGACGACCGCGCCCGCCACGACGGCCGGCACCAGCCCGGTGAGCGCGGCCCCGCCGTAGCCGAGGACGGCGAGCGTGAGGCCGGACCGGGCGAGGGCGCGCGCGCCGATCCGTTCCACCCGGGAGGCCAGCAGGAAGCCGGCCGCCGCCGAACTCAGCAGCAGCGCACTGCCGATGGCGCCGGCCTCGGTGGTGGAGAGCGGGAGTCCGCTGTCGAGCCGGCCCACGGTGGTGGGCAGCAGATAGGGGGCGAGGTACCCGGCCGTGAACAGGGCGACGAGGGGCCAGGGCATGGAGCGGGGGGCGGACACGGGCGTTCCCAGGGCAGGCGAGAGCGACGGCTCGGAAGGAGCCGGCAGGAGGGGGGAGGGGCGACGGCCGTCGACGGACGGGAACGCGCGAGCAAGTTGTATCAAGCACGCGGTTCCGGAAGAAGCTCGGAGGGAGTGATCTGGATCACTCCTGCGTTTGCCTTCAATGAGTACGGGTAGGAGTCACTGCCCCCGCGGGTCTGTTGACCCGCACCCCGCCGGATGCGCTATGGTTGATCACGTCGCGGTCGCCGGTAACTCCCGGTGGCGGACGATGCGTTGGTGGTCCAAGGAAAGACGCCCCACTTCCTGTGGGGAGATGCAGGTGCAAGGCCTGCCCGGCGCTCCAGCAGAGCCCCATCCCGCTTGTGCGGGGTGGGGCTCTTTTTCGTCGCCCTCCATTGACGGTCGCGGGTCCGTGTATCTAGCCTCTTTCGCATCAGGCGTTCGCATACATAGACAACATTCATAAGGGGAGATGGTCAGGTGGCTGGCGACCCGAGTCCGCAGGACGTGGCGCGGCGACTGCGGGAGGGCATGGCGCACGGCGTGCTGTCCTTCCCGCTCACCGCCTTCCACGACGACGGCTCCCTCGACCCCGACGGCTTCCGCGCCCACGTCGCCGCCCGGCTCGCCGCCGCGCCCGGCGGGGTGTTCCCGGCCTGCGGCACCGGGGAGTTCTTCTCCCTGGACGAGGACGAGTACCGGCAAGTCGTCGCCATCACCGTCGAGGAGGCGGCCGGCCGGGTGCCGGTGGTGGCCGGGACCGGGTACGGCTGGGCCCAGGCCGCCCGGTTCGCGCGTATCGCCGAGGAGGCCGGCGCCGACGCCCTGCTCGTCCTGCCGCACTACCTCGTCGCCGCCCCGCAGGAGGGCCTGGCCGCCCAGCTCGAACAGCTCGCCGCCCGCACCCGGCTGCCGCTCGTCGCCTACCAGCGCGGCCAGGTCGCCTACACCGCGGCCACGGTCCGGCGCATCGCGCGCGTCCCGAACGTCATCGGCCTCAAGGACGGCCACAGCGACCTCGACCGCCTCCAGCGCCTCACCCTCGCCGCCCCCGAGGACTTCCTGTTCTTCAACGGCGCCGCCACCGCCGAGATCCAGGCCCGCGCCTACGCCACCGTCGGCGTCCCCGCCTACTCCTCGGCCGTCCACGCCTTCGCGCCCGAGATCGCCGGCGCCTTCTTCCGCGCGCTGCGCGCCGGCGACCACGACACCACCGGCAAGCTGCTGCGCGACTTCTACGTCCCCCTCGTCGAACTGCGCGACCGTGTACCGGGGTACGCGGTCTCCCTGGTGAAGGCGGCCGCCCGGCTGCGCGGCGAGCGGGTCGGGCCCGTCCGCGCCCCGCTCACCGACCCCTCGCCCGCCGACCTCGCCGAGCTGAAGGCCCTGCTCACCACCGGACTCGACCTCGTAGGAGCACTGCTGTGACCCGAGACCTGACCGTCGCCGAGGTACGGCTCACCCCGATCCTGGTCGCCGACCCGCCCCTGCTCAACACCCAGGGCGTCCACCAGCCGTACACCCCCCGGCTGATCGTTGAGGTCGTGACGGCCGACGGGACCACCGGGCTCGGCGAGACCTACGGCGACACCAAGTACCTGGAACTGGCCCGCCCGCTGGCCGAGCACCTCACCGGACGCCGGGTCACGGACATGAACGAGTTGTTCGCCCTAGACCTCGCCGTCGACGAGTCCCGGACCGGGGCCGCCGTGGACGCCGGCGGGCTGCGGGGCGTGCAGACCGCCGACAAGCTGCGGCTGTCCGTGCTCTCCGCCTTCGAGGTGGCCTGCCTGGACGCCCAGGGCAAGGCGTCCGGGCTGCCGGTGCACGCGCTGCTCGGCGGCAGGGTGCGCGACTCGGTCGAGTACAGCGCCTACCTCTTCTACAAGTGGGCCGCCCACCCGGAGGGCGTCGCCGCCGAGCCCGACGACTGGGGCGCCGCCCTCGACCCGGCCGGAGTAGTCGCCCAGGCGCGGCGGTTCACCGAGCGCCACGGCTTCACCTCCTTCAAGCTCAAGGGCGGCGTCTTCCCGCCCGAGGAGGAGATCGCCGCCGTCCGCGCCCTCGCCGAGGCGTTCCCCGGACATCCGCTGCGGCTCGACCCCAACGGGGCCTGGTCGGTGGAGACCGCCCTCAAGGTGGCCGGGGAACTCGGGGACGTCCTGGAGTACCTGGAGGACCCCACGCTGGGCACCCCGGCCATGGCCGAGGTCTCCGCCGCGACGGACGTGCCCCTCGCCACCAACATGTGCGTGACCACCTTCGGCGAGATCAGGGAGGCGTTCACCCGTGACGCCGTCCAGGTCGTGCTCTGCGACCACCACTACTGGGGCGGACTGCGCAACACCGGGCACCTCGCCGCGATCTGCGCCGCCTTCGGCGTCGGACTCTCCATGCACTCCAACACCCACCTCGGCATCAGCCTCGCCGCGATGACCCAGGTCGCCGCCACCGTGCCGGGCCTGCACCACGCCTGCGACTCCCACTACCCCTGGCAGACGGAGGACGTCCTCACCGAGCGGATCGCCTTCACCGGCGGCCGGGTCGCCGTCTCCGACGCGCCCGGGCTCGGCGTCGAGCTGGACCGGGACGAACTGGCCCGGCTGCACCGGCGGTGGGCCGAGGACGACGGCACCCTGCGCGACCGCGACGACGCCGCGGCGATGCGGGTGGCCGACCCCGGGTGGCGCACCCCCGCGATGCCCCGCTGGTAGTCCCGCCCCGGTGCGCGGGGACGGCGCGCGGGGAGCTGCGCCGGACGGGCGGTGGTGCACACTGGCCAGATCCGCACACGTCAGGGAGCGCACCGTGACCCCGTCCCACACGATCGCCGGAGAGGAACCGGAGCACCTCACACGGACCGCCCGCGGCCAGGTACAGGTCGATCCGCTGGCCGGGCTGCGCACGCCCGCCGATCCGCCCTGGGACGTCTACCTCACGGGCACGGTCTTCCTCGACATCATCTTCACCGGCCTGGACTCGGCGCCCGTGCGCGGCACCGAGTCCTGGGCCCGGGGCATGGGGTCGAGCCCGGGCGGGGTCGCCAACATGGCCGCCGCGCTGGCCCGTCTCGGCCTGCGGACGTCCCTCGCGGCCGCCTTCGGCGACGACCACTACGGCGAGTACTGCTGGGACGCGCTGCACCAGGGCGAGGGCATCGACCTCGGGCCCTCGCGGACGGTGCCCGGCTGGCACTCGCCGGTCACCGTCTCCATGGCCTACGAGGGCGAGCGCACCATGGTGTCCCACGGGCACGAGCCGCCGCCGGAGGAGACCGCCCCCGACTTCCCGCCCCGCGCGCGTGCCGCCGTCGCCTCGCTCACCCCCGGCCGGACCGCCCCCTGGATCGCCGAGGCCGCCCGCGCGGGCACCCGGATCTTCGCCGACGTCGGCTGGGACGACACGGGAGCCTGGGACCTGTCCGCGCTCACCGACCTGCGGCACTGCGAGGCGTTCCTGCCCAACGCGGCGGAGGCGATGCGGTACACGGGGGCCGACTGCCCGAGGGCGGCCGCGCACGCGCTGACCGAACACGTGCCGCTGGCGGTGGTGACCCTGGGCTCGGAGGGCGCGTACGCGGTCGACCGGCGCACCGGGGAGACCGCCGAGGTGCCCGCCATCGCGGTGGAGGCACTGGACCCGACCGGCGCGGGTGACGTGTTCGTGGCCGGTTTCGTCACCGGCACGCTGGCCGGCTGGCCGCTCGCCGACCGCCTCGCCTTCGCCGGCCTCACCGCGGCCCTGTCCGTCCAGGAGTTCGGCGGATCGCTCTCGGCGCCCGGGTGGTCGGAGGTCGGGGCCTGGTGGCGCAGGGTGCAGTCGGCGCCCGGCCAGGAACCGATGGCGCTGCGCAGGTTCGCGTTCCTCGACCGGCTGGTGCCCGAGGTGCTCGACCGGCCCTGGCCGCTGCGGCGGGCCGTGCCGACCATCGGGTTCCGCCGGTCCCGCTGAGACACCGGCCCGGGGCCGGTGCTGCCCCGCCAAAACCCCTACGGCCTTGTCACCCGCCCGTCGTACCCTGGAGACGCGAGGCCGCCCTCAGCTACGCGGCCGTGACGAGGAGGAACCGCAGGCCTACAGAGCCGGCCCATGACTCAGACACCCACAGCTCAGACCCCCGCGCAGGAGCGGGCGAGAGCGCAGCTGACAGTCCCCGCTCAGCACCCCATGGTGACCGTGCTGGGCTCAGGCGACTCCCTCCTGCGCGTGATCGAGAAGGCGTTCCCGGCAGCCGACATCCACGTCCGGGGCAATGAGATCAGCGCGGTCGGCGACCCCTCGGACGTCGCCCTCATTTCGCGCGTGTTCGACGAGATGATGCTGGTGCTCCGCACCGGGCAGCCGATGACGGAGGACGCAGTGGAACGCTCGATCGCCATGCTCAAGGCGAGCGACAACGGGACGAGCGACGGCCCGGAGACCCCGGCCGAGGTGCTGACGCAGAACATCCTGTCCTCGCGCGGCCGCACCATCCGCCCCAAGACGCTCAACCAGAAGCGGTACGTCGACGCGATCGACAAGCACACGATCGTCTTCGGCATCGGCCCCGCCGGCACCGGCAAGACCTACCTGGCCATGGCCAAGGCGGTGCAGGCCCTGCAGTCCAAGCAGGTCAACCGGATCATCCTCACCCGTCCCGCGGTGGAGGCGGGGGAGCGGCTCGGTTTCCTGCCCGGCACGCTCTACGAGAAGATCGACCCCTACCTGCGCCCGCTCTACGACGCGCTGCACGACATGCTCGACCCGGACTCCATCCCCCGTCTGATGGCGGCCGGGACGATCGAGGTCGCGCCGCTCGCCTACATGCGCGGCCGCACACTCAACGACGCCTTCATCATCCTGGACGAGGCCCAGAACACGAGCCCCGAGCAGATGAAGATGTTCCTCACCCGCCTGGGCTTCGACTCGAAGATCGTGATCACCGGTGACGTGACGCAGGTCGACCTGCCGAACGGCACCAAGAGCGGTCTGCGGCAGGTGCAGGAGATCCTGGAGGGCGTGGACGACGTGCACTTCTCCCGGCTGTCGTCCCACGATGTCGTACGGCACAAGCTGGTGGGCCGTATCGTCGACGCGTACGAGTTGTACGACAGCAAGCACGGCACCGAGAACGGCACCCACAAGGGCGGCCGTGGCAGGACCGGTGCCAAGGCTCCCAAGGGGAAGTAGACCAGCACGACCATGTCGATCGACGTCAACAACGAGTCCGGCACCGAGGTCGACGAGCAGGCGATCCTCGACATCGCCCGCTACGCACTCGCGCGGATGCGCATCCACCCGCTCTCCGAGCTCTCGGTGATCGTCGTGGACGCCGACGCCATGGAGCAGCTGCACATCCAGTGGATGGACCTGCCCGGGCCCACCGATGTCATGTCGTTCCCGATGGACGAGCTCCGGCCGCCGTCGAAGGACGACGACGAGCCGCCGCAGGGGCTGCTCGGCGACATCGTGCTGTGCCCGGAGGTCGCCGCCAAGCAGGGGACCGAGGCGCCCACGCAGCACTCCATGGACGAGGAGCTGCAACTGCTCACCGTCCACGGGGTGCTGCACCTGCTCGGGTACGACCACGAGGAGCCGGACGAGAAGGCCGAGATGTTCGGCCTCCAGGCCGCCATCGTCGACGGGTGGCGGGCCGAGCACGGCCTGACCGGGCCGTCGCCGGCGCCCACCGTCTCGTAGGCGGGCCGCCCTCGTATGAGTCCGCAGATCGTGGTCGGCGCGATCGCGCTGATCGTCGTGGCCTGGCTCGCCGCCTGCGCGGAGGCGGGCCTCGCCCGCGTCTCCAGCTTCCGCGCCGAGGAGGCCGTGCGCACCGGGCGGCGCGGCAGCGCCAAGCTCGCCCAGATCGCCGCCGACCCCACCCGCTACCTGAACGTGGCCCTGCTGGTCCGCGTCGCCTGCGAGATGGCGGCCGCGGCCCTGGTGACGTACGCCTGCCTGCAGGAGTTCGCCGCCACCTGGCAGGCCCTGCTGGTCGCCATCGGGGTGATGGTCCTGGTGTCGTACGTCGCCGTCGGCGTCTCCCCGCGCACCATCGGCCGCCAGCACCCGCTGAACACCGCGACCGCGGCGGCCTACGTGCTGCTGCCGCTGGCCCGGGTCATGGGCCCCATCCCGTCGCTGCTGATCCTCATCGGCAACGCGCTCACCCCCGGCAAGGGCTTCCGCCGCGGCCCCTTCGCCTCCGAGGCGGAGCTGCGCGCGCTGGTCGACCTCGCCGAGAAGGAGTCGCTGATCGAGGACGAGGAGCGCCGCATGGTGCACTCGGTCTTCGAACTCGGCGACACGCTGGTGCGCGAGGTGATGGTGCCGCGCACCGACCTGGTCGTCATCGAGCGGTACAAGACCATCCGTCAGGCCCTCACCCTCGCGCTGCGCTCGGGGTTCTCCCGGATCCCGGTCACCGGCGAGAGCGAGGACGACATCGTCGGGATCGTGTACCTGAAGGACCTGGTCCGCAAGACGCACATCAGCCGGGACGCCGAGAACGACCTGGTCTCCACGGCCATGCGCCCGGCCGTCTTCGTGCCGGACACCAAGAACGCCGGCGACCTGCTGCGCGAGATGCAGAAGGACCGCAACCACGTCGCCGTCGTCATCGACGAGTACGGCGGCACCGCCGGGATCGTCACCATCGAGGACATCCTGGAGGAGATCGTCGGCGAGATCACCGACGAGTACGACCGGGAGCTGCCGCCCGTGGAGGACCTCGGCGAGGACCGCTACCGGGTCACCGCCCGCCTCGACATCACCGACCTCGGCGAGCTGTACGGTCTGGAGGAGTACGACGACGAGGACGTGGAGACCGTCGGCGGCCTGCTCGCCAAGGCGCTCGGCCGCGTGCCCATCGCCGGCGCCTCGGCCGAGGTCGAACTCCCCGACGAGCGCAGGCTGAAGCTGACGGCCGAGGCGGCGGCCGGCCGCCGCAACAAGATCGTCACGGTGCTGGTGGAGCCGGCCGGCGGCCCCGCCGGGGAGGCGGTGGCCGAGTGACCCCCCAGGAGCTGCGCGCCTTCTGCCTGTCCTTCAACGCGGTCGTGGAGGACTTCCCGTTCAACCCGGAGACCTCCGTCTTCAAGGTCCTCGGCAAGATGTTCGCCCTGACGAACCTCGGCGCGCGGCCCCTGACGGTCAACCTCAAGTGCGACCCGGAGGACGCGGTCCGGCTGCGCGCCGAGCACGAGGGCCTGATCGTCCCCGGCTGGCACATGAACAAGCGCCACTGGAACACCGTCTCGGTGACCGGCGGCCTGCCCGACCGGCTGGTCAGGGAGCTGGTCGAGGACTCCTACGACCTCGTCGTCGCGGGTCTGCCCAGGGCGGAGCGGCTGCGGCTGGACCGGCCGTAAACCCGTGTCGGCGCCGGGTGAGGCCGTGTCAGAATCCGGCGCATGAACGTTCGATATCCGCGCCCGCTGCGCCCCGGTGACCGCATAGGTGTGACCTCCCCTTCCAGCGGGGTGGCCAAGGACCTCCGGGGGCGGCTCGACGTCGCGGTCCGGGACCTGGAGGCGCGCGGCTACGAGGTGGTCGTCGGCCGGTGCATGGACGGCTCGACGCACATCAGCGCACCGGCCGCCGAACGCGCCGCCGAGCTGACCGACATGCTGACCGACCCGGCGATCCGGGCCGTCGTGCCGCCGTGGGGCGGGGAGACGGCCATCGACCTGCTGCCGCTGCTCGACTTCGAACGGATCGGGCGGGCCGAGCCGACCTGGGTCGTCGGCTGGTCCGACATGTCGACCCTCATCACACCGCTGACCCTGCTCACCGGGGTCGCCACCGTGCACGGCAACAACCTCATGGACACGCCCTACCGGACGCCCGAGGGCCTGACCTCCTGGCTGGACATCGTGACCGCCCCGCAGGGCGGGCCGTTCACGCAGACCCCGCCCGGGCGCCACCGCTCCACCGGCTGGGACGACTGGACCCGCGACCCGGGGATCCGGGACCTCACCCTGGACGCCGAGGGCGGCTGGACCCGGCTCGACGGCACCGGTGACGTGGACGTCGAGGGCCGGCTGATCGGCGGCTGCATCGAGACCCTGGTCAACGTGGCGGGCACCCGCCTGCTGGACACGCGGTCCTTCGCGGCAGGCGACGACCTGCTCGTCTACGTCGAGGCCTGCGAGGACAACGCCTACACCATCTGCCGCAACCTGCACGGCATGCGGCTCGCCGGGTTCTTCGACCGCGCCGCCGCCGTCCTCGTGGGCCGCACCAAGGCCCCCGACGGCCGCACCCTCACCCAGGACGAGGCCGTCCTCGACGCCCTCGGCTCCCTGGGCGTGCCGATCGTCGCCGGTGTCGAGTGCGGACACGTGCCGCCCTACCTCCCCCTGGTGAACGGCGCGCGCGGCCGTGTGGTGCACACGGCCGCGCGGAGCGAGATCGTTCAGACCCTGGACTGACCCCGCCCGAGGCCCAGTCCGACGAGGACGGCGGCGGTCAGCACGATCGCCGCGTCCAGCGCGAGGACGGTGTGGACGCCGGACAGCAGGTCGCGGGAGGTGGTGGCCAGCACGCCCAGCAGGGGGATGCCGACGGTGATGCCCACCTGCTGGGTGGACGTCACCAGGCCGGTGGCCAGTCCCTGTTCCTCGTCCGGAACGCCCGAGGTGACCGTGAGGCCGTACGAGATGATCGCGCCCAGGTGGCACATGCTCGCCAGGGACACGGCCGCCGCGGCCAGCCACACCGACCAGGTGTGGGCGTTCAGCAGCAGCAGGGTGGCCACCAGCGCGCCCTGCCCGGCCAGCGAGCCGACCAGCGTGCGGCGGGCGCCGAAGCGGCCGATGACCCGGGGGGCCAGCGTGCCGGCGACGGCCGAGAGCGCGCCCTGGAAGCCGAAGACCAGGCCGGTCTCGAAGGCCGACAGGCGCAGCGTCTCCTGCAGGTAGAGGGTCAGCACGAAGACCACCGTCGACATCATCGAGAAGGTGACCAGGCCGCCCAGGTTGCCCCACGCCACGGTGCGGCGGCGCAGCATGGGCAGGGAGACCAGCGGGGACGCCGAGCGGGCCTCGATCACCGTGAACGCCGTCAGCAGGAGCAGCCCGGCGGCCAGCGCGGCGATGACGTCGGTGCGGCCGAAGCCGTGGTCGGCGGCCGTGGACAGGGCGTAGATCAGCGACAGCAGGCCGGCGGTGACGGTGACCGCGCCGGGCACGTCGAGGCGCGGGCGGTCCGGGGTGCGCGACTCGGGCAGCAGACCCGGCGCCAGCGGCAGCACCATCACCGCGAACACGGTGAGCAGGGCCATGGTGGAGCGCCAGCCCAGCGCGTCGGTCAGCACACCGCCCGCGACCATGCCGACCGTGAAGCCCAGCGAGAGCAGCGTGCCGGAGATGCCGAGGGCGCGGTCGCGGGCCGGGCCCTCCGGGAAGGTGGTGGTCAGCAGGGACATGCCGGTCGGCACGATCGCCGCCGCGCCGAGGCCCTGCAGCGCCCGCCCGGCGAGGAAGGACGCCGGGTCCCAGGCCAGGGTCGCCAGCAGGGAGGCCGCGCCGAACAGGGCCAGGCCGGTCAGGAACAGCTTCCGGCGGCCGTACAGGTCGCCGACGCGGCCGAACAGCAGCAGGAAGCCGCCGGAGGGGAGCGCGAACGCGGTGACCGCCCACTGCAGGGCGGAGCGGCTCATGCCGAGGTCGGCGCCCAGCTCGGGCAGCGCCACGTTCAGGACGGAGAAGTCCAGGGCGACCATGAACTGGGCCGCGCACAGGACGAAGAGGACCAGCTTGTCCCGCGCCGACAGCCGGGGGGTGCCGAGCGGTGCGCCCGCGGGGGCGGGGGCCTGGGTGGTCTGGGTGGTGGTGTCGAACGCCATGGGAAGAGCTTCGGGCGTACGGAATACGCGTGGGGAGTCGGAACTTATGGTGGTGGTGGCACCACCAGACACGACGGGGGAGGAGCGGTACGTGGCCGCTGCGGAGGCGATGCGCAGTCAACGGCGGGACGAGCTGCGGGAGTTCCTGATGAGCAGGCGGGCCCGGGTGAGCCCGCAGGAGGCCGGACTGCCGGGCGGTGGAGGGCGTCGCCGTACGCCCGGGCTGCGCCGGGAGGAGGTCGCCGTGCTGGCCGGGGTGGGCGCGTCCTGGTACCAGTGGCTCGAACAGGGGCGGGACATCTCGGTCTCGCCGCAGGTCCTGGACGCCGTCGCCCGGGTGCTCCGGCTCAGCGACGCCGAGCGCCGGCACCTGTACCTGCTGGCCGGGATGAACCCGCCGGAGCCCCAAGTGGCGCCGGAGAAGCGGGACATGTGCGACGGGCTACGGCGGCTGATCGACACCTGGATGCCCTACCCGGCGCACATCATGGACGCCTACTACAACTGCGTGATGTACAACGACGCGGCGGCGCTGGTCCTCGGCATGCGGCCGGGCGTCACCCAGAACTGCCTCGTCGACTTCTTCGTCGATCCGCTGTACCGGTCGCGCAGCAACAGCTGGGAGCGGAACGCGCGGACGGTCGTGGCCCAGTTCCGGGCCGCCTGCGCGGCCCGGCCGGAGGACGAGGGGTTCCAGGCGGTGCTCGCCGAGGTGTCGGCGCGCAGCCCCGAGTTCGTGGCGCTGTGGGCCGAGCGGGGCGTCGAGGACCAGGGGCAGGTGCGCAAGGAGCTGACACATCCGCTGGTCGGGCCGCTGGTCGTGGAGGCCACGGTGATGAAGGTGCCGGCCCGCCCCGATCTGATGATCGTGCTGCACACTCCGCTGGACGAGGAGAACACCGCGGCGAAGCTGGAGTGGCTGGCGTCCCCGGAGGGGCGGCGGGACGCCATGCACCCCGTGGCGGGATGAGCCCGGCGCGGCTTCGTATGCTCTGGGCATGACCGACAGCAACGCGCTCGACGCCGAGGACCGCAAGATCGTCACCCTGGCCCGTTCCGCCCGGGCCCGCAACGCCGTGCCCGAGGGTGCTGCCGTACGCGACGAGACCGGGCGCACCTACGTCGCCGGGTCGGTGGAGCTGGCCTCGCTGCGGCTGAGCGCGTTGCGGACGGCGGTCGCGATGGCCGTGGCCTCCGGGGCGCGGTCCCTGGAGGCGGCGGCCGTGGTGAGCGAGGCGGAGGCCGTGCCGGCCGAGGACCTGGCCGCCGTCGCCGATCTCGGGGGCGCGGGGACGCCGGTGCTGCTGGCCGCCCCGGACGGTACCGTCCGGCTGACCGTCTCCGCGGGCTGAC
This sequence comes from Streptomyces sp. WI03-4A, assembly GCF_033792105.1. Classification (NCBI taxonomy): domain Bacteria; kingdom Bacillati; phylum Actinomycetota; class Actinomycetes; order Kitasatosporales; family Streptomycetaceae; genus Streptomyces; species Streptomyces sp. WI03-4A. The sequence continues at coordinate 66,646 of NZ_JARAUO010000038.1, read as the reverse complement.
GGGCCGGGGGGGCAGCAGGGCCCGTCCGGGACGCCGGCCGTACCTACCGAACAGAAGGTCGGCTGGAATTCAACCTTGTTGCGTCCGTACCCGCGCGCGTCAATGGAGCCGTACGTTCCGGCGGGCCGTCAGATCCGCACCGCCGCCGCAGCGCGTCCGCACCCGCCTGCGCCGGCCTCCCCGCCCGCCGGCGTCCCCCACACGGCATCCCCCACAGGGAAGGGAAGCGGATCCCATGAGAGGCAAGCGCACGGCAACAGGTGCGGCCCTGGTCGCCGGGGCCCTCGCGGTCACCGGTCTCACCCTCGCGCCCACCGCGGCCGCCGTCACCCCCCAGTCGGCGACCATCAACGCGAGCTGCGGCATCTTCGGCGGGGGCACGGCCACGCTGACGGCCACCCAGAGCGGCGGCTCGGCCACCATGACCCTCACCTCCTCCGCCATCAGCGCGCCGGTCCCGGTGGCGCAGGACTCGATCGCCTCCACGCTCACCCTGGTCAGGGCGGGCGGCGGAAGCGTCGTGTTCAGTGGGACCAAGAACCCGGCCATGACCACCGGCGCCCCGGTCAGTGTCGGCCCGCTCCCGGGCACCGTCGCCTCCGGTGACAGCCTGGAGGCCTACGGCGGCTCCCTGAAGATGGTGATCTTCGGGGTCGCCGTGACCTGCAAGGCCACCGCTCCCCAGGCGCCGGGTCCCTTCGTCTTCGACTGAGCGATCTGTTCCGGTTCTCCCGTGGATGCCGCGGAAACTGATGATCCGTCAGATTTCTGCGGCATCTCCATTGACTTCTCACCCCCGCTCCACATCAATGCCCCCTGTCGGCGCAGACGAGCCGCTGCGCCCGCAACCCTCAGGAGGGGGCCCATGGGTCCGACACCCCGAAGAACCCGACGGTGGCGCTGGGCGTCACTGCTCGGGGCGACCGCCCTCGCGGTCACCGCGGGCGGCGCGCTGGCCTGCCCGGCCGGTGCCGCCGGCGCGAACGTGGACTTCGCCACGCACTGCATCCCGCCCGCCGTCTCCGGCCTGCCGCCGATCGACGGCACCACCACCGCGAGCGTGTCGGTGGACAACACCAGCCCCAAGGTCGGCGACACGGTCACCGTCACCTACACGGTGGTCACACCCGCCGCCGGCAACCCGACCGACCTGGCCCTGCCCGCCGACATCATGACCCCGACCGGCAAGGTCGCGCTCGGCGGCGCCCAGACCGGTTCGGTCACGGTCGCCGGGCCGAAGAAGAACACCCCGGTCCCGGGGAAGGCGCCCTTCCCGTCCTTCTCCATGACCGGCACGTTCACCGTCACCAAGGCCGGGCAGATCACCCTCGCGCCCGGCGACTACAACATCCACACCAGCTACATCCTGGAGCTGGACACCCCCTGCACGGTCACCAATCCGCCCGCCCCGACCTCGGAGACCGTCACGGCGACCGACGGGACACCCGCCAACACCCGGGCGATCTCACTGGGTTCGGCCTCCGGTGACCCCGGTGCCGCCGTCACCGTCAGCGGGACGAACTTCACCCCGGGCGCGAGCGTCACCCTGGCCGGACGGGCCGGGGCCGCGCAGACCGCGGACACCGCCACCGTGACCGCGAACGCCCAGGGATCCTTCAGCGGTTCGCTGGCCGTCAACGACAAGACGACGACCGGCATCGTGGCCTACGAGGGCGCCGCCTGGAGCGCGGACAAGGGCGCGGGCCCCGCGGCCTACGTCGTCAACGACAACACCCCGGTGCCGGCCGGCAGCCAGAAGCTGACGACCACCGTCAAGGCGGGCACCCTGTCCATGTCCCAGGCCGGGGACGCCGTCGCGCTGTCGGCGGTGGACTTCGGCAAGGGCGGGGCCTCGACCGGAGCCCTGCAGACGGTGACCGTCAAGGACTACCGCGGCGGCCCCGCCGGATGGTCCCTGACCGGGAAGGTCACCGACTTCACCGGCCCCGGCGCCAAGATCGACGCCGGGAAGCTGAGCTGGAGCCCCGCCTGCGCGACCAAGGCGGGCAGCCCCAGCACCTGCAAGGCCGGTTCGGCGGGCACCGTGGGCCTCTCGGGTGCGACCCTCGCGTCGACCCCCGACGGCACCGTCACGGGCGGCGAGTTCACCGTCGACGCCGGACTCTCCCTGGACGTACCGGCGTTCACACCTCCGGGCGCGTACTCCGGTGTGCTCACCCTGACGCTCACCTGAGCGTGCGGGCGTCCGCACCCGCCCGCCCCCCGCCTCCTGCCCGCTTCCCCGTCTCCCGTCCGTCTCCGTCCGCCCTCGGCCGTCCGTGGGGGTCCGCACCCATGCGCAAGCCGCACGTCCTCCTCCTGAGCCTGCTCCCGCTCCTCCTCGGCGCCCTCGGCACCCCGGCACGGGCCGCCGACAACGGCAGCTGGTCCGTCTACCCGGTCGCCTCGAAGGTCGCCGCGCGCCCCTACTTCTACCTCTCGGCCGACCCCGGCCAGACCCTCACCGACAAGGTCGCCGTCCAGAACAAGACCGGTCGGCCGCTCACCTTCCGGCTCTACGCGGCCGACGCCTACAACACCGCCCGCGACGGCGGGTTCGCCGTGCGCACGGTCAAGGAGCGCATGCGCGGGGTCGGCGCCTGGGCGAAGCCCGCGACGTCACGGATCACCGTGCCCGGCCACGGCTCCGTCACCGTGCCGTTCACCCTGCGCGTCCCCGAAGGAGCCGAGCCCGGCGACCACCCCGGCGCGATCGTGGCCCTGGACGAGCGGGTCGACCCCGGCAGCGGCAGGCTCGCCCTCGGTGTGCGGCGGGCCGTCGGCGCCCGGGTCTACCTCCGGGTCGGCGGCCCCACGCTGGGCGCCCTCGCCGTCGAGCACCTGCGGATCGGCCACCACCAGCCCCCGGTACCGGGCCTCGGCGACAGCACGGCGACCCTCTCCTACACCCTGCGCAACACCGGGAACGTCACCCTCGACCCCCGGGTGCGGCTGACCGCGCGCGGGCTGTTCGGCCGTACGCTGCTGGACCGCGAGCTCACCCGGGTGCCCTCCGAACTGCTGCCCGGACAGCGGGTGCGGCTCACCGAGACCTGGCGCGGGGCGCCCCAGCTCGACCGGGCCCACGTGACGCTGACCGTGAGCGCGCCCGGCACCCGGGAATCGGCGAGCGCCTCCTTCCTCGCGCTGCCGTGGCTGCTCGCGGCCCTGGTGTTCACCGCGGGCGCGGTGACCGGAGCACTGCTGGTCAGAGCGCGTCGGGGCCGCGCTCGCCGGTCCGCACCCGCACGACCGTCTCCACCGGAACGGCCCACACCTTCCCGTCCCCGATCTTCCCCGTCTGCGCGGCGCTGACGATCGCGTCGATCGCCTCGTCGGCGACCGCGTCCTCCACCACGACCTCGATCCGGGCCTTCGGCACCAGGTCGACCCGGTACTCGGCCCCGCGGTACACCTCGGTGTGCCCGCGCTGGCGCCCGTAGCCGCTCGCCTCGGTCACGGTCAGGCCCTGCACGCCCAGCTCCTGCAGGGCCGTCTTCACCGCGTCGAGGCGGTAGGGCTTGACGATCGCGGTGATGAGCTTCATGGCTGGGCCTTGACCTTCTGCGCGGAGCCGGCGGGCACGGAGTGGGAGACCGGGGCACCATGGCCCAGGACCCCGTGATCGTAAGCCGTCTCGGCGTGCACCGTAAGGTCGAGACCGGTGTGCTCCTGCTCCTCGCTCGCCCGGAAGCCCATCACCTTGTCGAGCAGCCGGCCGAGGCCGTACGTCACCCCGAACGCGTACACCGCGACGGTCACCACGGCCAGCAGCTGCTTGCCCAGCGGGACGAGCCCGCCGCCGTAGAACAGTCCCTCGGCGCCGCCGGTCATGGCCCGCTCCGCGAACAGGCCGATCAGCAGGGTGCCGATGACGCCGCCGACCAGGTGGACACCGACGACGTCCAGCGAGTCGTCGTAGTTCAGCCGGAACTTCCAGCTCACCGCGTAGGAGCAGACGACACCCGCGGCCAGCCCCACCACCAGCGCGCCCAGCAGCGACACCGTGCCGCAGGACGGCGTGATCGCCACGAGGCCGGCCACCGCGCCGGAGGCCGCGCCCAGGGTGGTCGGGTGGCCGTCGCGCCGCTGCTCCACGACGAGCCAGCCGAGCAGACCGGTGCAGCCGGCCGCCAGCGTGTTGAGGAAGGCGGCCGCGGCCAGGCCGTTCGCGCCGAGCGCGGACCCCGCGTTGAAGCCGAACCAGCCGAACCAGAGCAGCCCGGCGCCGAGGATCACCATGGGCAGGTTGTGCGGGCGCATGGCGTCCCTCTTGAACCCCAGCCGGGGCCCGAGGACCAGGCACAGGGCCAGTCCTGAGGCGCCCGAGGTGATCTCCACCGGCAGACCGCCGGCGAAGTCCAGCGCGCCGAGCCGGTCCACGATCCAGCCGCCGGGCCCCCACACCCAGTGGCTGACCGGCACGTACACCAGCAGGGTCCAGACCGGGACGAAGACCAGCCACGCCGAGAACTTCGCCCGGTCGGCGACCGCGCCGCTGATCAGGGCCGCAGTGACGATCGCGAACGTGAGCTGGAAAGCGGCGAAGAGCAGGGTGGGCACGGTGCCGTGGACGCTGCCCGGGCCGAGGCCGCTCATGCCGGACTGCCCGAGACCGCCGACGAGCCCCGCGAAGGCATCGTCCCCGAACGCCAGCGAGTAGCCCGCCACCAGCCAGACCACGGTGACCAGCGCGATCGACACGAAGCTCATCATCAGCATGTTCAGGACGCTCTTGGCGCGGACCATGCCGCCGTAGAACAGCGCGAGACCCGGGGTCATCAGCAGGACGAGAGCGGTGGCGGCGAGCAGCCAGGCGGTGTCGCCGGTGTCGATGCGGGCTGCGGCGAGGGTCACGGGCGTCTCCAGCGGTGCGGGGGCTCGTCAGAGCGTCACCGGCGGGCGTTTCCGGTTGCGTACAGCAGTGTTTCCGTGACGTTTCGTTGCGCGGGGGTTTCCGGAAGCTCACGGCCGCGGGCCGCGGGCCGGAACCGTGTCCGCGACTGGTACGGCACGGCCCCGAGGATCAGGGACAATGGTCGCCATGAGCGTGCGTACCCAGTCATCCGAGCAGCCGGCCGAGACCGTCCACCGTGCCGGCTTCGCCTGCTTCGTGGGCCGCCCCAACGCGGGCAAGTCCACCCTCACGAACGCTCTGGTCGGGCAGAAGGTGGCGATCACCGCCAACCAGCCGCAGACCACACGGCACACCGTGCGCGGGATCGTGCACCGGCCGGACGCCCAGCTGATCCTGGTGGACACACCCGGGCTGCACAAGCCGCGCACCCTGCTCGGCGAGCGGCTCAACGACGTCGTGCGCACGACCTGGGCCGAGGTCGACGTGATCGGCTTCTGCCTGCCGGCGAACGAGAAGATCGGCCCCGGCGACCGCTTCATCGCCAAGGAACTGGCCGGCATCCGCAAGTCCCCGAAGGTCGCCATCGTCACCAAGACGGACCTCGTCGACTCCAAGACCCTCGCCGAGCAGCTGATCGCGATCGACCAGCTCGGCAAGGAGCTGGGCATCGAGTGGGCGCAGATCGTCCCCGTGTCGGCGACCGCGAACAAGCAGGTCGACCTGCTGGCGGACCTGCTGATCCCGATGCTGCCCGAGGGCCCGGCGCTCTACCCCGAGGGCGACCTCACCGACGAGCCCGAGCAGGTCATGATCGCGGAACTCATCCGCGAGGCCGCCCTGGAGGGCGTCCGTGACGAGCTGCCGCACTCCATCGCCGTGGTCGTCGAGGAGATGCTGCCGCGCGAGGACCGCCCGGCCGACAAGCCGCTGCTGGACATCCACGCCAACGTGTACATCGAGCGCCCCAGCCAGAAGGGCATCATCATCGGCCCCAAGGGCAAGCGCCTGAAGGAGGTCGGCATCAAGTCCCGCAAGCAGATCGAGGCACTGCTCGGCACGCCGGTCTTCCTCGACCTGCACGTGAAGGTGGCCAAGGACTGGCAGCGCGACCCCAAGCAGCTCCGCAGGCTCGGCTTCTAGCCCCGCGCCGCGCCCACGGCGCACCGGCGCGGGGTCACTTCACGCCGTGCACCGGCGCGGGGTCACTCCACCCCGCGTATCCGGCCCACCAGCAGCGACCCGGCCAGCCCGATCACCGCGGCCACCAGGTACAGCACCCGGTAGCCGCCCAGGTACGTCACGACCGGCGCGGCCAGCGCCGGGGCCGCCACCTGGGGCAGGGCGTTGGCCACGTTGATCACACCCAGGTCCCTGCCCCGGTCCAGCGCCTTGGGCAGGACGTCCGTCATCAGGGCGAAGTCGACCGAGGTGAACACCCCGAAGCCGACCCCCAGCAGCGCCGCCGCCACGACGGCGCCCGGCCAGGTCTGCCAGCCCGCCAGGGCCGCCGTCGCCACCGCCATCAGCACGCCCGACCACACGACGAACGGCTTGCGGCGGCCCACCCGGTCCGACCAGAGCCCGCCGGCCACGACCGTCGCCATCAGCGTCAGGCCGTTGACCGCCGTCAGGATCAGCACACCCCGCCCGGGGTCCGGGTGGTGCAGCCGGTCCCGCAGGTAGTAGAGCAGGTACAGCAGCACCAGAGCGTTGCTGAGGTTGATCAGGAAGCGGGTCAGCCACGCCCAGCCGAGGTCCGGGTACCGGCGGGGGCTCAGCCAGAAACCCGCCACGAACGAACGCCACGCCCAGGCCGGCCGGTCCTCGGGCGCCAGCCGCAGATCCCGGTGGCGCAGCACGTACGGCAGCACGCCCACCGCCGTGAACACCGCGCAGGCCGCGTACCCGGCACCGGTCCCGCCCGCCACCGTGGCCAGGCCCGTCCCGCCGACCACGCCCAGCATCTGGGCCGCGCCCAGCCAGCCGCCCACCGCGCCCCGCTGCGGCCGCGGCACCCGGTCCGGCACGGCCGCGGTCACCGCCGCGAACGCCGCGTTCAGCGTGAGCTGCACCAGGCACCACCCGAGCGCCATGGTCCACGGCCCGGCCGCCCCCGCGAGCAGCAGCAGCGCCAGCGCGCCGCCCGCCGCCCCGGCCACGATCCACGGCGTACGGCGGCCGTGGCGGGCGGTGGTCCGGTCCGACAGCGCGCCGAAGAGGGGGTTGGCGAGCAGCGAGACCACCGCGCCCGCCCCCGTCACCCAGGCCAGCAAGGTCTCCTTGGACATCCCGGAGCCGGGCGCGAAGTCCCCGGCCTGGGAGGCGAGGAGGATCTGCAGCGGGCCGAACCAGCCCACCCAGATCGCCCCGTTGGCGAGCGCCAGCGTCGCCGTCCAGCCCCGGCCGACCGGCTCGACGGGCTCGGCGAGCGCGGCCGGGAGCCGGGCGGTGGTCATCTCTGCGCCCGCAGCACGTCCCGGAACCAGTGGTACGACGCCTTCGGGGTGCGCCTGGGGCCCGCGGGGTCGGCGAAGTCCACGTGGACCAGGCCGAAGCGGCGCGCGTAGCCCTCCGCCCACTCGAAGTTGTCCATCAGGGACCACACGAAGTAGCCGCGCACGTCGACCCCGGCCTCCAGGGCCGTGTGCAGGGCCCGCACATGGGCGTCCAGGTAGGCGATCCGCTCCTGGTCGTCGACGCCCTCGTACGAGCACCCGTTCTCGGTGATGACGACCGGCGGGAGTCGGTCGCCGTAGCGGTCGCGGAACCCGGTGAGGAGTTCGGTCAGCCCCTCCGGGACCACCGGCCAGCCGAAGTCGGTCACCGGCCGGCCCTCGATCTCCCGTACTGAGAAGGGAAGTTCGGCCGGGATGGTCAGTCCGCCGAACTCGGTCTCGGTGCCCTGCGGGGCGCCCACCCGGGTCGGCGCGTAGTAGTTGACGCCGTAGAAGTCGAGGGGTTCGGCGATGACCTTCAGGTCGGCCGGCACGTCCCCGGGCATCAGGTCGCCGATGCCCTCCGGGTACGCGCCCAGAATGACCGGGTCGGCGAAGAGGCGGTTGAGCAGGAGGTCGTAGAAGCCCGCCGCCTCCAGGTCGGCCGGCTCCGCCGAGGCGGGCCAGGTCGGGCCGTGGGAGTTGGCGATGCCGATGTCGCCCGCCCCGGCTGCGCGCAGCGCCTGGACCGCGAGACCGTGGGCGAGGAGCTGGTGGTGGGCGACCGGGAGCGCGTCGAAGAGCAGCCGTTTGCCGGGGGCGTGGGCGCCCAGCGCGTGGCCGAGCAGGGTGTGCTCGGCGGGTTCGTTGAGGGTGATCCACTTGCCGACGCGGTCGCCCAGGCGCTCGGCCACCACGCCGACGTGGTCGGCGAACCGGGCCGCGGTGTCCCGGTCCAGCCAGTCCAGCGAGGCGGGCAGGTCCCAGTGGAACAGGGTGGGCACGGGCCGGACGCCCGCCGCGCACAGCTCGTCCACCAGGCGGTCGTAGAAGTCCAGGCCGCCGGGTGAGTTCACCCGGGGCCAGGAGATCGAGAACCGGTACGCGTCCACGCCGAGGCCGGCGAGCAGCGCCACGTCCTCGGCGTGGCGGTGGTAGTGGTCGCAGGCCACCGCCGCCGTGGAGCCGTCCTTCACCCGCCCCGGCTCGGCGGTGAACACGTCCCACACGGACGCCTCGCGCTCGTCGGCGGCCCCCTCGATCTGATGGGCCGAGGTCGAGACACCCCAGAGGAAGCCGGCCGGGAAACGGGGGATCGGTTCGCCTGCGTCAGTCGCCATGGCCGGGATCATCCTTACCCGGAGTAACGCGCGTCAACGCCCGCGCGCGAACCCGCGGAAACGACCCCGCGCCGGGCCGCCCGGCTCCAAGCCCCCGCGCCTGCGCCGGGCGCCTGCGCTAGGCCCCTTCCTTCAGGACCCGGGAGACCAGCTCCCGCTCGTCCTCGGTCAGCCGGGGGTCGGCCGCGTACACCGTGCGGCCGTCCACCGTGATCTCGTACCGGAAGCCGTCGGGGACGCCGGGCGGCGGGGTGTCCCGGCCGGACGCGAGGACGCGCCCGGCCAGGGTCTGCCACTCGGCGGCGTCGGGCCTGGCCGAGGTGTCCACCTCGGCCAGGCGCTCGATGCCCGCGAAACCGCCCGTGCGCCGCACTCGAATACGCATGGGGGACTGTCTAGTACGGAACTACAGCGTTCGCACCCCGACCTGCTCCCACGCCTTCTGCACCGCCTGGAGTTCGTCACCGGCGCCGTACCGCTCGCGGGCGGCCCGGACGGTCAGCGTGGCGAAGTCGGCGAACAGGGCGTCCTCCTTCAGCGCGCCGCCGGTGAGCACGTCGTACCAGACCTGTCCGGCCTTCTCCCAGGAGTGGCCGCCGAGGGCGGTGGCGGCCAGGTAGAAGGCGTGGTTCGGGATGCCGGAGTTGATGTGCACACCACCGTTGTCGCGGCCGGTGCGGACGTAGTGCTCCATCGTCGCCGGCTGCGGGTCCTTGCCGAGGACGTCGTCGTCGTACGCCGTGCCGGGCGCCTTCATCGAGCGCAGGGCGGTGCCGGTGACGCGGGGGGCGAGGAGCCCGGCGCCGATCAGCCAGTCGGCCTCGGCCGCGGTCTGGCCGAGCGCGTACTGCTTGATCAGCGAGCCGAAGACGTCCGACAGGGACTCGTTGAGGGCGCCGGACTGGCCGAAGTAGGCGAGGTTCGCGGTGTGCTGGGTGACGCCGTGGGTCAGCTCGTGGCCGATCACGTCCACCGGGATGGTGAAGTCGAGGAAGATCTCGTTGTCGCCGTCGCCGAACACCATCTGCTCGCCGTTCCAGAAGGCGTTGTCGTAGTCGGTGCCGTAGTGCACGCTCGCGTCCAGCGGCAGGCCCTCGCCGTCGATGGAGTTGCGGCCGTACGCCTTCAGGTACAGCTCGAAGGTGGCGCCGAGGCCCGCGTAGGCGCGGTTGACCGTGGCGTCGGGACCTGCCTCCGAGCCCTCCTCGCGGACCTTGGCGCCGGGCAGGTCCTCCCGGTGCCCGGCGTCGTAGATGGTGCGGTGCGGCTGGTCGGCCGCCGCCGAGGCGGGCGGGGCGACGGAGGGCGCGCCGATCACCGTGGTCAGGCGGCGGTGGGTGCGCTGGTAGGCGTCGTGCTCCAGGGACCGGCGGGCGGGGCCGGACAGGGCGGGGTCCTCGTTCCGGGCGAGCCGGTCGAGGACGTGCGGCGGCACGATCGTGCAGAAGACGGGCTGGGAGCCCCCGTTGGTCGTCATGTCGGGCACCCTTGCACTGCGTGACGCCCGTGTCACTAGGAGAGACCATGATTGCCGAAATACGGTGACAATAGGGTGCGATCGACCTCGCTCTCCGTAGCCGAAGTGGTATGGCGCACTATTTGTCCATTTAGCTATGGTTTGCCTGCGCGGTCCCGCATACTGATACGGGCTCTCGCGCCGCGGTGCGCTCGGCTAGCATTCTCCGCATCATGCTTTTCGGGCTGCTCCTCCTTAGCTGCCGCGGCGAGGGCCTGTAGTCGAGGCCGACCCCCTCCCCGCGGAGCTCGGCGTTGCGTCGTCGGCCGTCCTTCCGGACACCTTCCAAGGAGCCCCGCATCATGGCGAACCGCCAGCAGCCCAGTTCCATGCCGGTCCACAAGTACGGTCAGTACGAGCAGGTCGGCATCCCGGACCGCACCTGGCCGGAGCAGCGGATCACCGCCGCCCCCCGCTGGCTCTCCACGGATCTGCGGGACGGCAACCAGGCCCTGATCGACCCCATGTCGCCCGAGCGCAAGCGCCGGATGTTCGACCAGCTGGTCAAGATGGGCTACAAGGAGATCGAGGTCGGCTTCCCCGCCTCCGGCCAGACCGACTTCGACTTCGTGCGCTCGATCATCGAGGAAGAGGGGGCGATCCCGGACGACGTCACGATCTCCGTACTGACCCAGGCCCGCGAGGACCTGATCGAGCGGACCGTGGAGTCTCTGAAGGGTGCCCGCCGCGCCACCGTCCACCTGTACAACGCCACCGCCCCGGTCTTCCGCCGGGTCGTCTTCCGCGGCTCCAAGGACGACATCAAGCAGATCGCCGTCGACGGCACCCGCCTGGTGATGGAGTACGCCGAGAAGCTGCTGGGCCCCGAGACCGAGTTCGGCTACCAGTACTCGCCGGAGATCTTCACCGACACCGAGCTGGACTTCGCGCTGGAGGTCTGCGAGGCGGTGATGGACGTCTACCAGCCCGGCCCGGGCCGCGAGATCATCCTCAACCTGCCCGCCACGGTGGAGCGTTCGACCCCGTCCACGCACGCGGACCGCTTCGAGTGGATGGGCCGCAACCTGTCCCGCCGCGAGTACGTCTGCCTGTCCGTCCACCCGCACAACGACCGCGGCACGGCCGTGGCCGCCGCCGAGCTGGCCCTGATGGCCGGCGCCGACCGCGTCGAGGGCTGCCTGTTCGGGCAGGGCGAGCGCACCGGCAACGTCGACCTGGTCACCCTGGGCATGAACCTGTTCTCCCAGGGCGTCGACCCGCAGATCGACTTCTCCGACATCGACGAGATCCGTCGCACGTGGGAGTACTGCAACCAGATGGAGGTCCACCCGCGCCACCCGTACGTGGGCGACCTGGTCTACACGTCCTTCTCCGGCTCCCACCAGGACGCCATCAAGAAGGGCTTCGACGCCATGGAGGCCGACGCGGCCGCGAAGGGCGTCACCGTCGACGACATCGAGTGGGCGGTGCCGTACCTGCCCATCGACCCCAAGGACGTCGGCCGCTCCTACGAGGCCGTCATCCGCGTCAACTCGCAGTCCGGCAAGGGCGGCATCTCCTACGTCCTGAAGAACGACCACAAGCTGGACCTGCCGCGCCGCATGCAGATCGAGTTCTCCCGGCTCATCCAGGCGAAGACCGACGCCGAGGGCGGCGAGATCACGCCGAAGGAGATCTGGGCGGTCTTCCAGGACGAGTACCTGCCCAACCCCGACAACCCGTGGGGCCGCATCCAGGTCCGCACCGGCCAGTCCACCACCGACACCGACGGCGTCGACACCCTGACCGTCGAGGCCACCGTCGACGGCGAGGACACCGTCCTGACCGGTTCCGGCAACGGCCCGATCTCCGCCTTCTTCGACGCCCTGCAGTCCATCGGCGTCGACGTACGCCTGCTGGACTACCAGGAGCACACGATGAGCGAGGGTGCCTCCGCGCAGGCCGCCTCGTACATCGAATGCGCGATCGGTGACAAGGTTCTGTGGGGTATCGGCATCGACGCGAACACGACGCGTGCGTCGCTGAAGGCGGTCGTCTCGGCGGTCAACCGCGCGACCCGCTGAACCCCCTCTGACCGGCCCTTTCGGGGCCCCGGCCGCCGCATCCGGCGGCCGGGGCCCCGTCGGTTATCGGCCATCGCGCCGTGGAGGTCACGGAAAGGTCTCGTCCGAGGTACTGACTGAACCTCCAGGATGTGGCTAACATCACGCCAGCGCGGCGATGTTGCCGCGTCGTGACGGAGGTGCGACGTGCTGCCAGTACGGGGACGAGACGGCCGTGCCACCAGGGCTGCCCGCATTCTGGGCACCCGCACCGCATGGACACCCGTCGGGGACGGCGAGTTCTTCTGCCCCGGCTGCGGAGGCGACCGCAACTACCAGCGGCTGACCGGCCGGCGCCGCTTCACCCTCCTCGGGGTGCCCGTGCTGCCGCGCGGCGCGACCGCACCGGTCGTGGAGTGCGCGTCCTGCCGCCACCACTACGGCACCGACGTCCTCGACCACCCCACCACCCGCCGCTTCTCCGCGATGCTCCGCGATGCCGTGCACACCGTCGCCCTGGCGGTCCTCGCCGCGGGCGGCACCACCTCCCGTACGGCCCTGGAGACCGCCGCCTGCGCCGTCCGCGCCGCCGGCTTCGAGGACTGCACCGAGGACCAACTCGCCGCCCTGGTCGACGCGCTGGCCGCCGACACCGGCCGGGTCGCGGACGGACCGTGCGGCGCGAGCCTGACCATAGAGCTGCACGAGGCCCTCGACCCGCTCGCACCCCACCTCGCCCCCGGCGGCCGCGAGGCCCTGCTCCTCCAGGCGGCCCGCGTCGCCCTGGCCGACGGCCCCTACACCCCCGCCGAGCGCGACGCCCTCACCACCATCGGCGCCGCCCTGACCATCTGCGCCGACGACGTCAGCAGGCTGCTGGCCGCCGCCCGTACCCCGTCCTGATACTCCCCGGGGAGTAGCCGCACCCCCGGGACACCCGGGGCAGTAGCCGCGAACTCGCCCCCACGCCCGACGAAAGAGCCCGCCCCCGGCGGAAGTCTGGAAGCCGTAACCGGACATCCGCTGCAGAGGGAGGGCCCGATCCATGGGGGCCGCGACAACACGTGCGAGAGACGGCCGACGGGGGCTGCCCTGGCTGGTGCTGGGACTGTGGGTGGTCCTGCTGGCCGTGGCGGGACCCTTCGCCGCCAGGCTCACCGACGTCCAGCACGACCGTGCCACCGACTACCTGCCCGCCTCCGCCGACTCCACCCGGGTGGCCCGGCTCCAGGACCGGCTGCCGGGCGGCGAGACCACCGAGCTGGTCGTCGTCTACCACCGCGCCGGCGGCCTCACCGCCGCCGACCGGGCCACCGCCGCCCGGCAGCTCGCCGCCGTCGCCCACCGCCACACCCTGGCCACGCCCCCGCGGGGCGTCCCGTCCGCCGACGGCACCACCCTGATGTACCCGGTCGCGAGCAACGCCCCCGGAACCGACGAGAAGAAGCGCGACGCCCTCGTCGACGACGTCCGCGCGGCCGCCCGGAGCGCGGACGGGCTGACGGTCCGGGTCGGCGGCCCGGCCGCCCTCGCCACCGACGCCTCCAAGGTGTACTCCTCCCTCGGCGGCCCCCTGCTCTACACCACCGTCGCCGTCGTCGCCGTCCTGCTGATCCTCATCTACCGCAGCCCCCTGCTGTGGCTGGTCCCGCTCGCCGTCGCCGGCGTCGGCGACTTCCTCGCCCGCTCCGCGGCCTACGGCCTGCACCAGTTCTTCGGCACCACCGTCTCCGGCCAGAGCGCCGGCATCATGACCATCCTCGTCTTCGGCGCCGGCACCGACTACGCCCTCCTCCTGGTCTCCCGCTACCGCGAGGAGCTACGGCGCCACGAGCGGCCGTACGACGCCATGCGGGCCGCCCTGCGCGGCTGCGGGCCCGCCGTGCTCGCCTCCTCCGGCACCGTCGCCGCGGGCCTGCTGTGCCTGCTCGCCGCCGACCTCAACTCCAGCCGCGGCATGGGCCCGCTCGGCACGGTCGGCGTGCTGTGCGCGCTGGCCGCCATGCTGACCCTGCTCCCCGCCGTCCTGGTCCTGCTCGGCCGCCGCGTCTTCTGGCCCCTCGTCCCCGCCCACGGCAGCAAACCCAAGGCGCGCCGCTCGCTGTTCGCCGCGATGGGCTCCTCCGCCGGACGCCGTCCGCTGACCGTCCTCGCCTCCGGTGCCGTCCTGCTCGGCGCGCTCGCCCTCGGCGCCCTGCACCTGCCCGGACCGCTGAAGCAGCTCGACACCTTCGTGGACCGGCCCGACTCCGTCACCGCCATGGAGACCCTCGCCGCCGCCTACCCGCAGCGGTCCGCCCAGCCCATCGAGATCCTCGCCCCGGCGGACCGCGCCGACGCCGCCCTGACGGCGGTCGAGGGCACCCGGGGAGTCGCGGCCGCCCGGAGGGGCCGTACCGGCGGCGGCTGGACCGAGATCACCGTCACCGCGGCCGCCCCGCCCCAGTCCGCCGCCGAGACCGCCACCATCGAGGCGCTTCGGCACCGGCTGCCCGGCTCCCACGTCGGCGGCCCCAGCGCCCAGCAACTGGACCTGAAGGACACCGACGCGCGCGACCGGCTCGTCGTCGTACCGCTCGTGCTCCTGTCCGTGCTGCTGATCCTGGTCCTGCTGCTGCGCTCCCTCGTCGCCCCGCTGATCCTGGTCGGCGCGGTGGTCGCCGTCTGGGGCGCGGCGCTCGGCCTGGGCGGACTGGCCTTCGGCCCGCTGTTCGGCTTCCACGGCAGCGACCCCGGACTCGGCCTGCTCTCCTTCGTGTTCCTGGTCGCCCTAGGCGTCGACTACGGCATCTTCCTGATGCACCGCATGCGGGAGGAGTCACTGCACGGGGCCGGACCGGCCGAGGCCGCGCTCACCGCGCTGCGCACCACCGGCGGTGTCATCGCCTCCGCCGGACTCGTCCTCGCCGCCACCTTCGCGGTGCTGACCGACATGGGCCTGGTCCCCCTGGTCCAACTGGGCTTCGTCATCGCCGTCGGCGTCCTGCTGGACACCTTCCTCGTCCGCACCTACCTGGTGACCAGCGCGAGCGTGGCGCTGGGCCGCCGGGTGTGGTGGCCCGGACGGCTGTCCCGGCCGGCGCCGGACCCTGACCGGGTGCCGGAGCCCGTGGGCTGAGTCCCGCGGCCCGTGAGCCGAGTCACGGTGCGCCCCCGCCCTGTGCGGGGGCGCACGCGCAACGGAAGATGAGGACCGTGCAGGCAACCGTCACCGCTCCCCGCCCCCGCCCGGCCGGGGCATTCCTCCCCGCGTCCGCCGTGCCCCCGCGGCAGGACGCCGCCCTGGCCGCCGGCCTCGCCGCCCTGGCCTCCGCGATCGCCGTCACCGTCGGCAGCGGACGGCACCCGGACGCGCTCGGCTGGACCCTGCTGCTCGTCCTGCACGTGCCGCTGGCCTGGCGCCGGCGCGTGCCGCTGGCCGCGCTGGCGATCATGATCCCGCTGATCGCCTTCTACCATCAGCAGGACTTCAACCACTCCGCCCCGACGGCCGCGTCCATGGTCGTCCTGTACACCGTGGCCGTCAGCAGCGGCCCCCGGCGCACCGCCGTCATCGGCTGCGCCGTCATCGCCCTCATGCTGCTCCTGAAGATCCGCCACGGCATGGCCGGTCTCGCGGTGAGCTTCCAGATCAGCGGCTGGATCATCTCCATGCTGGTCCTCGGCGGCTACATCCGCGTGTACCGGGAGAACGCGGCCGCGGCCCTCGAACGCGCCGAACGGGCCGAACGCACCCGCGAGGAGGAGGCCCGCCGCCGCGTCGCCGAGGAACGCCTGCGCGTCGCCCGCGACCTGCACGACCTGCTCGCCCACAGCATCACCCTGATCGGGGTGCGGACCTCGGTCGCCGCGCACGTCCTCGCCACCGACCCCGAGCGCCTGGACCGGGCCGCCGTCGCGCGGGCCCTCGACGACATCGCCGAGACCTGCCGCACGGCCCGGGGCGAACTGCGCACCACCCTGGACGTCCTGCGCGACCCGGACTCCCCGGACAGCCGCGGCCCGCTGCCCGGACTGCCCGGCCTGGCCGACCTCGCCCGGGCGACCGCGGGCGCCGAGGTGGACCTGACGGTCACCGCCGGCGAGGTGCCGCCGGCCGTGGGGGCGGCCGCCTACCGGATCGTGCAGGAGGCGCTCACCAACGCCGTACGCCACGGCGGCCGGGAGGACCTGACGGTCCGGGTGCGGGTGGACGAGACGGACGGTGCCCTGCGGGTGCGGGTCAGCGACGACGGGGTGGGCGCGGGGGCGGGCGCGCGCACCGGGGAGGGAGCGGGGGCCGGGTACGCCGGGCGTGCCGGAGACGCCGACAGCGCGGGGAAGGCCGAGGACGGCACCCCCGGCACCCCCGGCGCGCCCGGCTACGGACTGCTGGGGATGCGGGAGCGGGCGCGCAGCGTCGGCGGGACGGTGACCGCGGGGCCCCGCACGGACGCGCCGGGCTTCGAGGTGATGGCCGTACTGCCGCTGGGAGGCACCGCGTGACCCCCGTCCGGGTGCTGCTCGCCGATGACCAGGCCCTGGTCAGGGCCGCGTTCGCGATGCTCGTGGAGACCGCGCCGGACATGGTGGTCGTCGGGCAGGCCGCCACCGGCCGCGAGGCCGTCGACCTGGCCCGCACCGAACGCGCCGACCTGGTGCTGATGGACATCCGCATGCCCGGGCTCGACGGCATCGAGGCGACCCGGCTGATCGCCGCCGACGAGGACCTGGCCGGGGTGCGGGTCCTGGTCCTCACCACCTACGACACCGACGAGCACATCGTGGACGCGCTGCGCGCCGGCGCCTCTGGGTTCCTGGTGAAGGACACCCGCCCAGCCGACCTGCTCGACGCGATCCGCGTCGTCGCCGCGGGCGAGGCGCTGCTCTCGCCCGGACCGACGGCACGGCTGATCGAGCGGTTCCTGCGCAGCCCCTCCGCCCCGCCGACGGCCGGTCCCGAGTGTCTGTCGGAGCGGGAGCGGCAGGTGCTGACCCTGGTCGCGAGGGGCCTCAACAACACCGAGATCGCCGAGGCGTTGGGGCTGAGCCCGCTCACCGCCAAGACCCATGTGAGCCGGATCATGGGCAAGCTGGGGGCGCGCGACCGGGCCCAGCTCGTCGTCGTGGGCTACGAGTCCGGACTGGTGACTCCGGGGACCATGGGGGCGTGACCCCGCTGAGCCGCGTCCTCCTCGCCGCCACCGCCTTCCTCACCCCGCTCACCACCGCCCACCCGGCCCGTCCCGCGCCCCCCGCGCGCCTCGCGTCCGGCTGCGTCTCCTCCGTGCCGTACGCGGCCGGGCAGGGCGGCTACGCCACCTACCGCATCCCCGCGACCGTCGTCACCCGGCGCGGCACCGTCCTGGCCTTCGCCGAGGGCCGGCACGACGGCGCGGGCGACAGCGGCGACATCGACGTGCTGCTGCGCCGCTCCACCGACGGCGGCTGCACCTGGGGCCCGCAGGCGGTCGTGGCCGCCGGGGAGGGCGACACCCGCGGCAACCCGGCCCCCGTGGTCGACCCGCGCACCGGCGCGGTCGTCCTGGTCACCTCGTACAACGGCGGACCGGTGACGGAGGCGCAGATCATGCGCGGCGAGGCCGCCCCGGACCGCGGCCGCCGGGTGTTCGTCCAGCGCAGCGTGGACGACGGCCGTACCTTCACGCGCCCGAGGGACATCACGGCTGAGGTGAAGCCCGCGCACTGGCGCTGGTACGCCACCGGCCCCGGCCACGCCCTGGCCCTCACCCGGGGCCCGCACACCGGCCGCCTCCTGGTCCCCGCCGACCACTCCACCGCCCCGCCGGCCGGCTCGTCCGACAGCGGCGAGGAGTCCAGGTACTACGGCGCCCACGCCCTCTACAGCGACGACGGCGGCCACACCTGGCACCTGGGCTTCACGGACACCACCCACGACGGCAGGACGAACGCCAACGAGACGACCGCCGCCGAACTCCCGGACGGCCGGGTTTACTTCTCGTCCCGAGACCAGAACGGCACGACCCCCGGCAACCGCGTGGACACCTACTCCGGCGACGGCGGCGAAACCCTGGACCGCCCCTGGCGCCGCCAGCCCACACTGGACGACGTCCCGGTGGTGGAGGGCTGCGCTCTGCAACTTCTCGGTGCGGATGCCCCTTTGATGTTCTCGGCGCCTTCGACACCCACCACTCGCCGTGGGATGGCCCTGTGGCGCAGCCCGGACGCGGGAAGGACCTTCATCAAGCTCCGCACCCTGTCCCCACGGCCGGCCGCCTATTCCGACCTGGTCCAACTGGACCTGAGCACGGTCGGGGTCCTGTACGAGACGGGTGAGGAGGGGCCGTACGAGAGGATCGAGTTCGCACGGGTACGCCTGGACCGGCCGACCGGGGCGCCACGGGGGTGACCCGAACTGTGCGTAATACGACGCTAGTTGACGGACCTTTGCCCATTATTGATCCGAAGCCCGTTGCTCACGCAAGCCCCCTCATGTGAGCATGGAAGATCGTTCACTGATCGCAAAGCAGCCGAACGTATCAGGACGGCTTGGTGAGGGGGAAGGCGCTGTGACCAGCGCTGAGCCGACGGGGGAGTCGGACGAGGGTGAGGTGCGTCCGCGCAGGTCGGCGCTGTCGGACATCGCGGAGCAGACGATTCTGCGCGCGGGCGAGGAACCGTCGCCCGGCGGCGGCACCGCCCCGGGGACCGTACCGCACCACGACTCGCGCGTGCTTGCTGAAGCGAACGAGAGCACCCGCTTCGCAGCGCACCGGCGCCGGTTCGGCGCCCGGCTCGGAGAGTTCCGCCGCAGCCGGGTCCTCGTCCCGTACGGGGAGAACGGCGCGGCGCTGACCGTGGAACTGCAAGGCGCACGGTGGTTGCTCGCGTTCACCGACGAGGCCGCGCTCGCACGCTTCGCGCGAGCGCGCGGGGAGACCGACCGGACCTGGCGGTACCGGGCGGTGTGGGGCGCCGCGGTCCTGGACGCGGGCGTCCCGGCGGTGGCCGCGGGGGCCGGAACCGAGGGCGGGGCCGGGCTGCCGTGCGGGGTGCTGGTGGACGCGGGTGACGGTGAGCGGGGACTGGTGCTGCCGCCGGTCGTGGGGATAGTGCCGGACGCATGCGCCCTGAACGGCCCAGCCATGGGCGCGGACGCGCACGCGGACAGCGGAACGGGGGAGGGACGGCGATGACCACGCCGAGCGGGGGCGGACAGCCGGACCTGCGGGTGCAGGGGCTGAAGCTGATGGCCGAGGGCATCAACAAGGCGCTGAGCGAGATGGATTCGCTCGGCGGGATGAAGGGCTGGGCGGGCGCGGGGCGCGGTTTCACCGGCCTGGAGATGGACGGCATGGCCGTCGGCGACGACCACCTCGGCGCGATGCTGCACACCTTCTGCGAGCGGTGGCAGTGGGGAGTGCGCGACCTGATGCAGGAGGGCAACGCGCTGGCGGAGGGGATGGGGCTCGCGGCCGGCACCTTCCACCAGACGGACGAGTACGTGAAGGGCTCGCTGAAGGTCGCCTACAACTCCGTGGTCGGGGACCCCTTCGCCTCCAACGACCAGGTGGAGAAGGAGAGCCTGGACCAGATCAACCACGCGGCGGCGACCACGGGTTACGGCGAGAAGGACCGCGAGAACCTGGTGGACTCCGTGAAGCAGACCGGCAAGGGCATGCTCACGGACGTGGAGACGAGCGAGGGAGTGCCGGGCAGCCCGATCCCGCTGTCGCCGTCGATCGTGCGGGACGTGACGGGGTCCGGGGAGGGCAACTGATGTCCTTCACGAGCAAGTTCAACCACGCGGTCGGATCGCTCAAGTCCGGTTACGACCACGTCAAACGGACGACGGGCCACGTCATCGACGAGGGCGCCCACGGTGTGGGCGACGCGCTCGACTGGGCCGGCGCGCACGGCGCGGCGGACAAGGTGGACGACTGGGGCGACTCCACGGCGTCCAAGCTGGGCGCGCACGTGGACGAACAGCAACTGGACGAGACCGAGGACCCGAAGGAACTCATCCACGGAGACCCGGCCAAGTTGCGCGAGACGGCGGGCCACCTGCGGACCTTCGCGCAGTCCTTCGGCGCCGTCGCCTCCGGCATGCAGAAGCTGGACTCGTCGGACTTCCAGGGCGAGGCGGCCGACACCTTCCGCGAGAAGTTCGCCACCCACCAGACCAAGTGGCGCCAGGCCGCCGAGGCGTGCGGCGAGGCCGCCGCGGGCCTGGAGGACTTCGCCCACACCGTGGAATGGGCCCAGGCCCAGGCTCGGGAGGCGGTGGCGAAGTACCGCGAGGGCAAGGCCGCCTCGAAGACCTACCAGCAGCAGGTGAAGACGTACGACGACGCGGTCGAGGCGGGCGACAAGGACCCCGGGCCCAGGCCCTCGGAGCAGGACCCGGGCGACGGGGCCAAGCAGGCGGCGGAAGAGATCCTGGCCGCGGCGAGGCGCCAGCGCACCCAGCTCGCCTCGGAGGCGGCGGCCCGTCTCGAACGAGCCCTGCAGCACGCCCCCAGCGAGCCCTCGGCCCTGAACCAGCTCAAGCTCGACGGCGCGGACGCCTGGGACGCCGCCAAGACCGAGGACATGCGCTTCTTCGGCGGCTTCATGCGCGGCCTCGGCGACCTGAACAACCTGGCCCGCAACGCCAACCCGCTCGACCCGTACGCGATCACGCACCCCTACGAAGCACTCCAGGCCAAGGTGGAACTGCTCGGCGGAGCCGTCCACATGGTCACCCACCCCACCCAGACCGCCGACGGCCTGTGGAACTCCTTCCTCCAGGACCCGGGCGGCGTCGGCGGCGAACTCCTCCCGCAGTTCCTCATCCCGGAGGCGGGCGCGGAGGGCGCGGCCGTGGACGGAGCCCGCGCGGCGGAGAGCGGCGTGAAGGGGGCCGAGGAAGGGGTCGCGGGGGAGCGGGGGGCGACGAATTCCGCCCGCGGCGAGGTCAGCCACGACCCGGCGCGGAAGTCCCACGGAGAGGGCAGCACGGAGAGCGGGGGCACCGACCCGATCAACCTCGCCACCGGGAAGATGTACCTGCCGCAGACGGACGTCACCCTCCCCGGCGTGCTGCCTCTTGTCATCAGGCGGCGAGTGGAGTCCGGCTACCACCTCGGCCGCTGGTTCGGTCCCTCCTGGTCCTCCACTCTGGACCAGCGCCTGGAGATCGACGCCGAAGGGATCGTCTTCATCACGGAGGACGGCCTGCTCCTGTCGTACCCGCACCCGGCGCCGGGCCTGCCCACCCTGCCCAGCCATGGCCCCCGCCGACCGCTGGCCCGGGTGGACGAGGGCTACACGGTCACCGACCCGGCGACGCTGCGCACCTGGCACTTCGCGGACAGGGGCGACAACCTGGCGGTGCTGGAGCAGATAGACGACCGCAACGGCAACTGGATCACGTTCGAGTACGACGCGGAAGGTACGCCGCTGGCTGTGACCTCCAGCAGCGGCCAAGGGGTCGGCATCACGACGGATGCCGGCCGAATAACCGCCCTCCACCTCGCGGCGACCGGTGAGGTGCTGAAGCGGTACGGCTACACGGACGGCAATCTGACGGAGGTCGTCAACTCCTCGGGTCTACCGCTCCGCTTCACGTACGACGGCGCGGGCCGGGTCACCTCCTGGACGGACACCAACGACCGCGGCTACGCCTACGAGTACGACGACCAGGACCGCTGCACGGCCGAGGGCGGCACGGCGGGCCACATGAAGCTGAGCCTGTCGTACCGGGACCCGGCCCCGGAGACCGGCCTGCGGACGACGACCGTGACGACCGGCGAGGGCCACACTCGCCACTACCTCGTGAACGCCACCTGGCAGGTGGTCGCGGTGACCGACGCCCTGGGCACCACCACCCGCTACCAGCGCGACCGGTACCACCGCCTGCTGTCACAAACGGACCCGCTCGGACACACGACGACGTTCCGCTACGACGAAGAAGGAAACCTCACCTCGGTCGTCCGCCCGGACGGCCGCGAGGCACGAGCCGAGTACAACGCGCTCGGTCTGCCCGTGAAGGTGGTGAACACGGACGGCACGGTGATCCGCCAGGCCTACGACGAGCGGGGCAACCGCACGTCGGTGACGGACTCGGCGGGCCGGACCACCCACTTCACCTACACGGAGGCGGGCCACCTGACTGCCGTGACCGACCCACTCGGTCACACGACGACAGTGGTCTGCGACCGTGCCGGTCGTCCCGTGGAGATCAGGAACCCGCTGGGCGCGACGACTCGCTACGACCGCGACGCGCACGGGCGCCCGACCGCGATCACGGACCCCGCAGGCGCGACGACCCGCCTGGAGTGGACGGTCGAAGGCCGGCTCTCGCGCCGCACGGCTCCCGACGGCACCACGGAGACGTGGACGTACGACGGCGAGGGCAACTGCACCAGCCACACCGATCCCGTCGGCGGCGTCGCCCGTTTCGAGTACACCCACTTCGACCTGTTGACGGCACGTACGGGCCCGGACGGTGTGCGCTACGAGTTCGACCACGACATGGAACTGCGCCTGACGAAAGTCACGAACCCGCAGGGCCTGACGTGGACGTACGAATACGACGCGGCGGGCCGCCTGGTGACGGAGACGGACTTCGACGACCGCGCATTGAGGTACGCGTACGACGCCGCGGGCCGCCTCGCCTCCCGCAGCAACGATCTCGGCGAGGTGGCGTCCTTCCAGCGCAACGAACTGGGCCAGGTGACCCGTAAGGACACGGCGGGCCAGGTGACGACGTACGCGTACGACTTCACCGACCAACTCGCCCAGGCGACCGGCCCCGACGGCACCACGCTCACCCTCCTGCGGGACCGCCACGGCCGCCTGCTCTCGGAAGCGGTGAATGGCCGCACCCTGACCTACACGCACGACGCGGCCGGCCGCCGCACCGGCCGCACGACACCGACCGGCGCCACCACCACCTGGTCCTACGACGCGGCCGGCCGCCGCACCGGCATGGTCGCCTCCGGCCGCACGATCGACTTCACCTACGACGAGGCGGACCGCGAACTGTCCCGCCGCATAGGCGAGACGGTCACGCTGGAGCACGCCTTCGACGCGCTGGGCCGCCTGACGACCCAGTCGGTCAGCGGGGCGGAGGGCCGCACGGTGCAACACCGGGTGTACACCTACCGCGCCGACGGCAACCTCATCGGCATCGAAGACCAGCTCTCCGGCTCTCGCCACTTCGACCTCGACGCGGCGGGCCGGGTGACGGCGGTACACGCGGCGGGCTGGACGGAACGGTACGCCTACGACGAGGCGGGCAACCAGACCCAGGCGAGCTGGCCGTCGAACCACCCGGGTCAGGAGGCGGTGGGCCCGCGCACCTACACGGGCACCCGCATCACCCGCGCGGGCAACGTCCGGTACGAACACGACGCGCTTGGCCGCATCACCCTCCGCCAGAAGACCCGCCTGTCCCGCAAGCCGGACACCTGGCACTACGAATGGGACCCCGAGGACCGCCTCTCCTCGGTGACGACCCCGGACGGCACGCGCTGGCGCTACACGTACGACCCACTGGGCCGCCGCACGGCGAAACTCCGCCTGGCGGAGGACGGCGAGACGGTCGAGGAACGGGTCGACTTCACCTGGGACGGCACGACACTCTGCGAACAGACGACGACGTCGGTGGAGCTACCCCACCCCGTCACCCTGACCTGGGACCACCAGGGCCTACGCCCCGTGACCCAGACGGAACGCATCACCGCGGCCGACGCCCCCCAGAACGAGATCGACTCCCGCTTCTTCGCCATCGTCACCGACCTGGTCGGCACACCGAGCGAACTCGTCGACGAGAACGGCGACATCGCCTGGCACACCCGAAGCACCCTGTGGGGCACGACGGCATGGGCTGCCGACAGCACGACGTACACGCCTCTGCGCTTCCCGGGTCAGTACTACGACCCGGAGACCGGGCTCCACTACAACTATTTCCGCCACTACGACCCAGAGACCGCCCGCTACCTCAGCTGCGACCCTCTCGGACTTTCCCCCGCCCCCAACGCCACTGCGTATGTTTACCATCCTCACACACGCTCAGATTCGCTAGGGCTTGCGCCGGACTATCCTGATGACGAAAAGCCGCGCGGAACGTTTGACTTTCGGGAGCCTAATCCGGATTTTCCCCCTGACAGTGCAGCCGTAGACGCCATGCGGTCCGCACCGACCGGCGGGAACATTGACTGTTCAGAGGTCGCTGAATATATTCGGAGAGAGAGCGGCGGAGGTGGGAAGATAATAAACTTCACCACACGCAATAGTTCCGAAATCGTAATCCCTGAACAAATGGGTCAAGAGTTGGTCACGTATCGCTATCACGATGTCTATACGGACGGAAGGTATGTTTACGACCCAGTAATGAGCAGAGACCCAATTCCTTATGGTGACTTCGAGCGAGCCATTCGTCTCCTGAATCCGGGAAAGAAGCTCATCATTTCGGACGGGGGGTATTCCGGCCCTCTCTGGTGATAGTAACGGGATGTGAGAATGTCAACGCGCAGTGAACGAGCGATGCAGGCGCTGAGCAGGTTTGGTGATCTCGCCTGGTTTAAATTGCCCACGGAATACAATGCAGTTTATGGGTACCGCCAGGTGCCTTATATGGGATGGCGCTTTGTGGTATCCAATGTGAATGTTGCGCTGCTCATCCAAGCTGTAGTGGAAAAGCTGTCAACTCAAGTGGAGTGGACGTTCGACAGAACAAGCCGAAACTGGCTGCTGTTTCCGAGTCGAATCTTGCAGGAGGCTCAAGGCCTCGATAATCCAGCCTTTGCAAACGCGGTCAGCTCGATCAGTGCCCACGATGAAGAATTCTGCCGAAAAGCCTTTTCGGATTTGGAACTCATCATCGCGAGCCTTCAGGAAGCTACAGTCCCGTAGGAATAGGGTTGATTGGCGGGGTGGAGTTCGAATGCAACCGAGGCCACCGGCTCGTCCCCGTCGGCGCCTGCGGCCTCTGTGTCGTGAGCGACGTCACTGTGAGCGGCTGGCCTCGACCGCGCAGGCCTCAGCCGTCCGCCCGGCTTCACCCATGAGGTGGTCTTCCGGCGCTGTCCTGTCTGCCAGCAGCACAACATCGTGCGTGAGGACGACTTCTTCTGCGTCTTTCGCGGCAGTGATCTGCCTGGGCTGTGGGCGGGTGGGTCAGAGAGGCGTCGGCACCCCTGATCGCGGACTGTGTGATCATTTCGGCGAAGAAAAATGCGACTATGAGCTCCGGTGGGGTTCGTACGGTATGCCTTTCGCGGATGATCCTTTGCGGTAGAGTCATTACTGCTACTCGCCCGTTTTGTGAACACTTAAGAGATAGGGGTTTCCGTCCATGTCACCCGGCGCTCCGCCTGCCGCCTACGGAAACGTCGTGCCCCCTGCCTGGGTCCCGCCCACCGAAATCGAGCAGGCGTTGCTCGACTACAAGTTGCGTGAGGACTGGGCCGCGTACTTCGACAGGCTGGCACGGGAACCGCTGTACCACGAGATATCGCGGGACAGGGCGGATACCGACCCCAGCACGACGTACTCGGTTTTCGGGCACGATCCGCGTGTCGGCGGTCCCGTCTGGGCGGTGTACACCGTGGGCATGCTGCCCGCTCCCGAACCGCATCGGGTGTTCGGCATCCACAGCCTCGGGTGGCTCGCCGATGCGTGGAAGCCGGGGCGTCCCGCGTGGATCGTGGTCAATCCGGGCAGCCCCTGTGAGGCGTTCCTCCCGGCGGCCCCACCTCATTCCGGGGCGTGGGCTCAGCATCATCGGCCCGGTCGCCCCCTCGGTGGCCGCCACAGGCTGCTCACTCTCCGGGTGGGTGGCCCACTTCAGGGATCTGTCGCCCACGGCCTCGCCTGCGGAGCGCTCCTGTGCGTCAGCAACGGGTCCGTATGGAATGCCATGGGCTGGCACGGGACGGGATACATAAACGAGCGGAAGCGGCTTCGCGAGTGGTGGGGCATCACCACCCGCGAGGAGTGGCAGCACTACCTCCGCGACCTCCTTGCCTGCGAGCAGCACAGCTCGGTCTGGGACTTCGCCCTCGGGCTGCGCCGCACCATCGCCCGGGACTTCGGTGGGCACGTCGACCCGGGGTACTGGCGACAGGCCGCAGCCAACGTCATCCGCTCGAAATCCGAGGGGTCGGTCGTGGTCACCGGAGACGGTGTCACCCGAACGGATCCTCGGCCCGAGCCCGAGATCGTGGCGCAGATCGAGGGAGTTCAGCGGCTCATCGGGCGTATCACCCGCTATGAAGCTCGCATGCGTGCCGACGGCGTGCTCGGCGAGGGGGCGTACGTCTCGTCAGTCGACGCGTGGGACCTCGGGCGGGCCTCGAAGATGGCCCGGTGGGGCCTCGGGGCCCGGTTCGGCACGCTGGAGGAGGCCGAGTACGCCGTCGTACAGGCGGGCCGAGTGGCCTCGCACTCCTACAGGTCGTGGCAGGACTTCTCCGCCGCCTACATCCTCGGACGGTGCCTTCACTTCGATGAGGAGGAGTTCGGCGACTGGTACCAGGACATGGTCGACGCCCACCGGATCCTGATGTCCGACCCCGGCAGCCCCTGGCTCAACCTTCCCTTTCGGTAGCCGTCTCGCCAGGGGTGAGTCCAGTCCTGCTGTCACTCCTCGGCGAACAGCTCCGACGTGTCCGTGGCGTGCACCGCCCGCTGGGCCCAGATCTCGAGCTGGTCCAGGTCCGCGCACGCCGCTACCCGTTCGCGGACCTCGTCCGGCACCTGAACTCCGCGCCACTGCAGGATGCGGAGGACCATCTCGGCCTTGGTTTCGATCCGGCCCTGCTCCAGTCCCTCCTCCAAGCCTTGTTCACGCCCCTCCTCCCGCACCTGCTCGGCCAGCGGGTGGCGCCAGAAGTACTGGATCGCTGTCATCAGGTTCCTCCACATCTGCTTCGCCTGGGGGTCGGTCAGGCACGAGTCGATGAACTGCACGAAGACGGCGGCGTTGTCAGGGTCGATAGTCCTCAGGGCGGAGGCCAGGGATTCCAGTATGGCGGCGGCCTGGGGGCCGCGTCCGTGTGTCATCGCCGAGAGCACCGCAAGAGGTACGTCCCGTTCGGCCTGGCGCTCGTCCGTGATCACCGGCACGTTGTCCGGGCCGAGCACGAGGGGCCGTACGGTCAGCGAGTGCCAGCCGGGGAAGCCGAGCCGGATGGGGCGGGACGCCCAGCGGGCCGTGGCGCTGCTCTGGGTGATCACGATCAGGACCGGCTCGCAGCGGTACTTCTCGTACAGGTAGGAGAGGTAGTAGGGCCAGCTGCCGCGTTTTCGGTCGTCCGCCTTGCCCTGTGACTCGACGACCAAGAGGTACGTGCCCTCGTCCGTCTCCGCCCGCAGCAGCGTGTCCACACGGCGCTCGACCGGTTCGATCTCCGTGAGGTCCACGTTCATCGCCGCGATCTCCCTCGGTTCGGGGAACGGCACGTGCAGCACCCGCTGTAACGCTCGGGTCAGCAGCGCCGGGTCCTTCTGGAAGATCCGGTGCAGTGCCTCGTGGGGCGAGCCGACCATCACACCGCCTCCAGCTCGCACCACACGTACTTGCCGCGGTCCCCGAACCGGCCCGACGGCTGCCAGCCCCAGTAGTCCGCGCAGGCCCGGATCAGGGCAAGACCGCGTCCGTCCTCGGCCAGTTCGGAGATCTGGTCCAACGGCTGGGGCGGCTGTGGCGGTCCGGGGTCCGTGTCCCAGGCCCCGATCCACACCAACCCCTGTGCCGTACGGCGAACCCTGAGCGCGGCCGGCCCCTTCGTGTGCCGTACCGCGTTCGAGATCAGTTCCGTCGCCAGGAGCTCCGCGGTGTCGACGAGCCGGATCAGGCCGTGCAGCGTCAGGACCATGCGCAGGGTGCGGCGGCACACCGTCACGGCTCTCAGATCGTTGGGGATGTAGAGGGTGTAGTCCCATGTCTCCGACATGCGGCAACTCCGTTCAGAAGGTGAGATTTCGGTGCGGTGGCATTGCCGCGCCCGCCTTGGCAGGGCGGAGCGGTGCGCTTCCGCTGCGTGCGCTTTATGTCACCGAACGTAGGGGCCAAATTTGGTCCCGTGCAAGTCGTTGTCGTAATCTCCGCCTGAACGAGTCACTCCTTCCGTGCAGTTGGCAACCTCAGGAGGGGCCATGCCGCGCAGGCAGCAGGCGAGTGCACGTCAGCAGCGCCTCGGCGCCGAGCTGCGGAGACTTCGTGAGGCCGCGGGGCTCAAAGGGCGAGAGGCCGCCGCGTTGCTGGGGACCGACTCCGCGCAGGTCAGCCAGATCGAGGCCGGCCTCGCTGGTGTCAGCAAGGTGCGCTTGCGGCGGATCGCGGCCCAGTACGCCTGCACCGACACGGAGCTGGTGGACGCCCTGGCCGCGATGACCGTCGCTCGGACGCAGGGGTGGTGGGAGGAGTACCGAGGACTCCTCCCGACGTCGTTCCTGGACCTGTCTGAGCTGGAGCACCACGCCGCGTACCGCTGGGACGTGGAATTCCTGTACATCCCCGGGCTTCTCCAGACGGAGGACTACGCGCGGGCGCTCTTCTCGTCCCGGGTTCCCGAACTGCCCGAGGAGGAGTTGGAGCTGCGCGTTCGGCACCGGATGCGGCGGCGGACCATCCTCGAACGGGAGCGGCCGACCCCGTACGACGCCTTGGTCCACGAAGCGGCGCTGCGCATCATGGTCGGCAGCCGCGCCGCCTCACGTGCTCAGCTCACGCGCGTCCTGGAGCTTTCCGAGGCGGACCACGTCTCTGTGCGCGTGATCCCCTTCGAGCTCGAGCACTTCAACGACGTCGGTGCCGCCATGACGTATGTGGGTGGTGCCGTGCCGAGACTCGACACCGTCGTGCGCGATGGACCTCATGGCACGGTCTTCGTCGACTCTGCGGCACAACTGGGTGTGTTTCGAACGCACTTCCGTAGACTGCAGGCGGTGTCGCTTGATCCTCAGGGATCGCGCGACCTCATCCACAGGCTGTCAAAGGAGCTGTGAGGCGCTCATGGCCAACCGTGATCAGTGGCGCAAGTCGTCCTACTCCGGCGGCGGCGACGGCAACGCCTGCGTGGAGATAGCCGCCCGCCATCTGCGGATAGCAGTCCGCGACTCGAAGGCCCCCGCCAGAGGGATGCTCTCCTTTCCGCCGCGAGCCTTCGCCCCCTTCCTGGAAGCCCTGAAGGGGCAGCGGTCCGAGGGGCGGTGAATCGTGCAGAAGAAGTCGCGCGAAGAGCTCGTTCGCATCGTTCAGCAGCTCATTGACGCGAACCTCCCGGAAGAGGCGGAGGACCGTCTTCTGGGCAGCCTCAGGGCGAGCGTGCTCCATCCGCGGGTGTCGGACCTGATCTACTACTCCGACCCTCCGCTCACAGCGGACGAGGTAATCGAACAAGCTCTCGCTTATCGCCCTATCGCACGGTGAGTGAATCCGGGCTCACTGCCAACCGCTGGAGCACTAGAGCAACCCCGCCCCCGCCAAGAACTTCCCCACCCTCGCCACCTCGTCCCCCGACAACGGCACCTGCGGCTCCGCCGTCGCCGCGCAGGCGATGACGCCGCGCAGGTGCAGCGCCGCCTTGAAGGCGCCCAGTGCGGACGAGCTGGTGCCCATGCGCTCCGGGGCGCCGACCCCGACGATGCCGAACAGGGCGCACAGCCGCTCCTGTTCGGCGCGGGCGGCCTCCCAGTCGCCGGACCGGCACAGGCGGTGCAGGCGGACGTAGCCGTGCGGGTCCACGTTGGCGAGGCCGGGGACCGCGCCGTCGGCGCCGAGGGCCAGCGCGGAGTCGACCAGCAGCTCGGAGCCGGTCAGGACGCTGAAGCCGGGATGGGCGCGGGCGCCGGTGACGATCTCGCGGAAGGCGGCCAGGTCGCCGCTGGAGTCCTTCAGACCCGCCAGTACGCCGTCGGCCGCCAGGCCGAGCACCACCTCGGCGGGGAGCTTGGTGTGCACGGCGGACGGGATGTCGTAGGCGATCACCGGGACCGGGCTCGCGGCCGCGATCCGGCGGTAGTGGTGGACGATCTCGGACGGGTGGGTGCGGGCGTAGAAGGGGGCCGTGACGACGACGGCCCGGGCGCCGGCCGCGGTGACCGCCGAGACGTGGTCGAGGACGCGCGGGGTGGTCATGTCGATGGCCCCGGCGATGACCGGCAGCTCTCCGGCGACGTGGGCCACCACCGCCTCCACCACCTGCCGGCGCTGCCGGTCGGTCAGGAAGGCCGCCTCCGAACTCGAGCCCAGCAGGAACAGGCCGTGCACCCCGCCCGCCACCAGGTGGTCGACCAGCGCGAGCAGCGAGGGCACGTCCACCTCGCGCTCCGGTGTGAGGGGCGTGCAGACGGGCGGGACGACACCGGTCAGCGGGGCGGGCAGGCTCATTCAGGGCTCCTGACGGGCTGGGCCCCGGGCACGGGGCGACCGGGCAAGGGTCGGCTGGGCAGGGTTCGGCTGGTCCTCCTCCACAGGATGGTGGCAGCGGTAGCGGTGTCCCGGGCGTGACGCGGCCGAGAAATCCGGCATCGCGGCGGCGCACACCTCGTCGGCCTTCCAGCAGCGGGTGCGGAACGGGCAGCCGCTCGGCGGGCGGGTCGCCGAGGGCACCGGGCCGGTCAGCGGGATCGGGTCGACGGGCTCCAGCAGACCGGGCGTGGCGGAGAACAGGGCCCGGGTGTACGGGTGCCGGGTCCGCATCCCCGCGGATCCCGGTCCCGTCGTCCGCCCCGGCGGCGCGGTGACCCGGTCCGCCGGGGTCTCCTCCACGATCCGGCCGAGGTACATGGTGATCACCCGGTCGCTCATCCGCCGTACCGTCTGGATGTCGTGCGAGACGAACACCAGGGCCAGGCCCAGGCGTTCGCCGAGGTCCAGCAGGAGGTTGAGGATCTGGGCGCGGACCGAGACGTCCAGGGCGCTGGTCGGCTCGTCGGCCACCACCAGGCCGGGGTCCAGGGCGAGGGCGCGGGCGATGGCGACGCGCTGGCGCTGGCCGCCGGAGAGCTGCCCGGGCAGGGCGTCGGCGACCGCCCGGGGGAGACCGACCAGGGCCATCAGCTCCCTGACCCGCTCCTCGCGGGCGGCCCTGGTGCCGCGGCCGTGGACGTCCAGCGGGTCGCGCAGGATCCGCCGTACCGTCAGCCGGCGGTTCAGGGCCGTCGACGGGTCCTGGAAGATCATGCCGGTGCCCGCGCCGACCACCGCGCGGCGCTCGGCCGGCGGCATCGACCATAGGTCGCGGCCCCGGAAGGACACCGTCCCGGCGGTCGGCCGCTGGATGCCCACCAGTACCTTCGCCAGCGTCGACTTCCCGCACCCCGACTCGCCGACCACGCCGACCGTCTCACCGGGCGCGACGGCGAGATCCGCGCCGGTCAGCGCGTACACCCGGTCGCGGGTGAACAGGCCGCCGCCGCGCGCCTTGTGGACGACATGGGCGTCCCTGACTTCGACGACAGCGCTCACTGCAGTGCCTCCTCGCTCTCCGTCGACGTCAGCTCCACCGCCGGGTGGTGGCAGGCGGCTGTGTGCGTGGGCGTGCCCGTGAGGACGGGCGCGGTGGTGTGGCAGACCTCGGTGGCGAGCGGGCAGCGGTCGGCGAAGCGGCAGCCCGCCGGGAAGTCCGCCGGGGCCGGTACGACGCCCCTGATCTGCGTCAGCCGCTCCTCGGCGGACTCCAGCGAGAGCACGCTGCCGAGCAGGCCGCGGGTGTAGTGGTGGGCTGGTGCGGCCACCAGGTCGGCGGTCACCCCGGTCTCCACGATCTGCCCGCCGTACATGACCGCCACCCGGTCGGTGACGTCGGCGACCAGCGCCAGGTCGTGCGAGACCAGCACGAGCGCGAACCCCAGCTCCTCGCGCAGCCGCAGCAGCAGCTCCATCACCTGCGCCTGCACGGTCACGTCCAGGGCGGTGGTCGGCTCGTCGGCGACGATCAGCCGGGGGTCGCGGGAGAGGGCCATGGCGATCAGGACGCGCTGGCGCTGACCGCCGGAGAGTTCGTGCGGATAGCTGCGCAGGGTGCGCTCGGGGTCCAGCCCGACCAGCGACAGCAGTTCGCGCGGGCCACGGCGGCCGCCGCGCCGTACGAGCTGCTTCAGCTGGGCTCTGACGGTCATCGCCGGGTTCAGCGAGGACAGCGCGTCCTGGTAGACCATCGCCATCTCGTGGCCGAGCAGCCGCCGCCGTACCCGCATCGGCTCCGCGAGCAGGTCCCGCTGCCGGAAGCGCACCTGGCCGGTGACCCGGGCCGTCCGCGGCTGGAGTCCCATGACCGTGAGCGCGGTCAGCGACTTGCCGCAGCCCGACTCGCCGACCAGGCCCAGCACTTCACCGGGGTACACCTCGAAGCTGACGCCGTCCACGATGTCCACGCCCCGGTGCCGGCCGGAGAACCCGATGGCCAGGCTCTCCACCGCGAGCACCGGCGGGCCGTCGGTCCCGTCGGGCGCGGACCGGGTGCGGGCCCGGGAGCGCAGCCGCAGGGCGGCCTCGGCGAGGCCCGGCAGCGGGAGCACCTCGCCGGTGCCGGGCTCCGGTGTCTCCAGGCGGTCCCCTCGTGCCAGGTCCCCTCGCGCCTCCACCTCCCGGGCGGCCGGTGCCGCCCACGCGTCCGAGACGCCCTCGGAGAGGACGTTCAGGGCCAGGACGGTGAGCAGGATCAGCGCCCCGGGGAAGACGGTCGCCCACCAGCCGCCGGTCAGCACCATGTTCTTGCCGTCGGCGATGACACTGCCCCAGGACGGGTCCGGGGGCCGCACGCCCGCGCCGATGAAGGACAGCGACGCCTCGAAGACGATCGCCTCGGCGACCTGCACCGTGCAGAACACCAGCACGGGCGCGGCGCAGTTGACGGCCACGTGCCGCAGCACGATGTGCGGGGTGCGGGCGCCGATCACCCGTTCCGCGGTCACGTAGTCCTCGCCGTACTGGTCGAGCACGTTCGCCCGCACCACCCGGGCCACGGGCGGGGTGAACAGGAACGCGATCGCGTAGATCAGCACGCCGATCCCGCCGCCGAAGACGGCGACGAGCACGGCGGCGAGCGCGATGCCGGGGAACGCCATCACCACGTCCAGGCAGCGCATCAGCGTCTCGTCGACGGCCTTGCGGGAGGTCGCCGCGAGCGCCCCGAGCAGCGCGCCGGCGACCAGTGCGAGTGCGGTCGCGCCCAGCCCGATCGCCAGCGACCAGCGGGCGCCGTACATCAGCCTGCTGAGGACGTCCCGGCCGAGGCTGTCCTGACCCATCCAGTGCGCGGCGGACGGGTGCCCGGTGCCGCCGGCCGGGTCCTGCTGGTCGAGCGGGTCGTCCGGGGCGAGCACCGGGGCGAGAACGGCGACCAGGAGGACCAGGCCGAGGAAGCAGACGGCGACCTTCGACACGGGCGGGAGCCGGCGCCACCCCCGGAGCCGGACTCCGGGTCGGGAGAGCCGCCCGGCGAGGCTCGCGCGCGTGTCCATCAGGCCGCCCTCAGACGTGGGTTGACGAGCAGGTAGAGGATGTCGATGACGAGGTTGACGACGACGAACCCGGTGGCCGTGGTCAGCACGACCCCCTGGACCACGGCCGGGTCGCCGTTCTGCACGGCGTCGATCATCAGCTTGCCCATGCCGGGCAGCGAGAAGATCGTCTCGATGACGACCGCGCCGCCGAGCAGGTAGCCGACCCGCAGCCCGAGCACCGTCAGCGGGTTGACGAGCGCGTTGCGCAGCACGTTGCGGCCGACGACCACCCGGGGCGGCAGCCCGCTGCCGATCGCCGTGCGGACGTAGTCCTTGTCCAGTTCCTCCACCACCGACGTCCGCACGATCCGGGTGAGCTGGGCGGCCACCGGCAGCGAGAGGGCGAAGGCGGGCAGCGCCATGGTCTTCAGCCAGCCGGTGACGGAGTCGGCCGGATTGACGTAGCCGCCGGTCGGGAACCAGCCCCGGTCCACCGCCAGGTACTGGATCATCAGCAGCGCCAGCCAGAATCCGGGTGCCGCCACGCCGACGAGGGAGACGACCCGGATGAGCTGGTCGGGCAGCCGGTCCCGGTGGACGGCCGCCGTGACCCCGCCGGCCAGGGCCAGCACCACCGCGATGCCGAGGCCGAGGAAGGTCAGCTGGAGGGTGAGCGGCAGCGCGGTGGTGATCTGGTCGGCGACCGGTGCCCGGGTCAGCGCGCTGGTACCGAGGTCGCCGTGGAGCAGGTCGCCGACGAAGTGGACGTAGCGCACCGGCAACGGGTCCAGCAGGCCGTTGCGCTCCCGGAACTCGTGCAGTTGCCCCGGGGTGGGGCTGGCGCCCTGGAAGAACGCGGACGCCGGGTCGACGTCCGAGAACCGCATCACCAGGAACACGAACAGCACGATCCCGAGCAGCAGCGGCACCAGCAGGGCGACGCGGCGGAGCAGGATCCGTACGACCGCCGTCATGTCGTCAGGCCCACCGCGCCTGCAGGAGGTTGAGGCCCGGGTAGGGCTGTGGCCTTATCCCGCTGAGCGCGCGCGGGTCCCAGGCGGTCATCAGCTCGTTGTGGACGACCGGGTAGAGGACGGCCTGTTCGGCGACGACGTCGATGTAGTCCTGGATCATCGTCTTCTTCCGCGCCGGGTCCGGCTCCCGGGTCGCCCGGTCCATGTCCCGGAACAACGCCTTGGCGACGGGGTGGTCGGCCCAGCGGGTGTACCGCATCCAGAGGTTCTCGGGCCCGTAGTTGTAGTGCATGATCAGGTCGGCGTCGAGGCCGAACTGGTTGGGGTTGGAGGCGGCCGCGACCACCTGGTAGTCCTGCTTCTGGTCCATCTTGGTGAACACGGCCGTGGTCTCCTGCGGCGCCAGGGTGGTCTCCACGCCGATCGCGTCCCAGGACGACTTGACGGTCGGCAGGCAGTCCACGATCCAGCTCACGTTCACGGCGAGGATCTCGATCTTCAGGCCCTTGACCCCGGCGGCCTTCAGCAGCGCCCTGGCCTTCTCGGGGTCGTGGTCGTAGACGGTCCTGGCCCGCCGGTAGCCGGGGTTCCCCTCGTCCAGGAACGAGGTCGCCGGCTTCCCGTGCCCCTTCAGCGCGACCCGCACCATCTTCTCGGTGTCGATGGCGTGGTGCAGCGCCTGCCGCACCCGCACGTCGTCGAAGGGCTTGTGCCGGGTGTTGAACATCAGGAACAGGTTGTTCATCCCGGCACCGCCCGCGACCTTCAGCCCGCCCTGCTCCAGCCGCGCGACGTTGGCGTACGGGATGTTGTCGGCGATCTGCGCGCCCGCGCCCGACCCGGAGATCCTCGCCACGCGCGGGGCGGCGTCCACGATCGTCAGCCAGTTCATCCGCTTGAAGGCGGGCCTGCGCGGGCCGTTGTAGGCGGCGAACGCCTCGAAGGTGGTGTTCGACTTCGGGTGGTGCGCGGTCTGCCGGTACGGTCCCGAGCCCACCGCCAGCCCCTTGATCGCGTCGTCCCAGGCGCCCGGCCGGGAGAACACGTGCTGGGGCATGACCTTGGCCAGGGTGAGCCGGGCGAGCCCGTCCGGGAACGGGAACCTCAGGCGCAGCTCGACGGTCCGGGCGTCGACCTTCCTGGCCTCCTTCAGCCAGCTCACGAAGAAGCCCTTGGCGAGGGTCTGGGTGCCCGGGTCGAGGATCCGGTCGAAGACGAAGACGACGTCGTCCGCGGTGACCGGCTTGCCGTCGTGGAAGGTCGCGCCGGAGCGCAGCGTGAACCGCCAGGTGGTGGCGTTCGGGTCCTTCGGCAGCTCGGTGGCGAGCGCCGGGTAGGGAGTCCGGGAGATGGGGTCGGTGTCGAGCAGCCCCTCGTAGACGTGGTTGTTGGCGGCCATGGCGAACGCGGACGCGGTCTGCGTCGGGTCCCAGCTCCCGTCGTTGCCGTACCCGATCACCGCGGTCAGGGTGCGGTCCTTGCCGCTGCCCTCGCCCCCGGTGTCGTTCGTGGACTGCGGGCCCGCGGAGCAGCCCGCCAGCACCGGCGGCAGGGCGGCCGCCGCGCCCAGCGCTCCCGTGTACTTCAGGAACGACCGGCGGCGCGCCGCCGGCCTGTCCGGCCCGTCGTCGGTCACGTCGTCGCGCACGGTTCCTCCAGCGAGGTCGGGGAGGGGAAGGGAGGGCGATGGGGTGCTAGGGAGACGCACGAGGGAGGACATACGACGTCCTACGTCCGATCGGTCAGCGTGACCATAGGAGCGCCGCCGGGGGCGGTCAAGGGAGCACACACGAATGGCCCAGCCGCCCGGGGCGGCCCGGACGGGCGCGGGGCGCGGCGCCGGAGGGCGGGGCGCGGCCCCTCGCTCCTCTCCCCGGTCGCGTGCGCCGGGGCACACGTGTCCCCGAGTGTAGGCGCGCAGAGCCATCGAGGGGACACGAAGAGTGAAAACGGAGGAGACCGGAGAGGAAAGGGGAACCACCGGTTCGGCGCGACACCCGGCGCCGGACGCCGAAGAGGCGGAGGACACCTTGAGGGAACCGCGGATCTCGCCGGCACGGGCGACCGTCGCCGCCGGCCCAGGGGCGGCGCCCCGATGAAGCCCGCGCAGCCGCCGCTCGGCACCTGCGCCGTCGACACCAGCACCGGGAGGCTGGGTGTCGTCATGGGGCACGAGGGGCCTTACGTACAGTTACGGCCGTACGGCGGGGGCAGGGAGTGGGACTGCGACCCCGGCACCGTCCGCAGCGCCACCCCCGCCGAGCGCCTCAGAGCGGTCACCGGCCACGACGGCGCGCGCGGCGACGAGTTCTCCTGAGGGAAGCGGCGACGAGGCCACCTGAAGGAAGCCGGGACGGCATCCGTGGTATCCGCCACCCCGGCCCCGGACGGGGGATCCGTACGGGAGAATGGGCCCATGAGTCTGTTCCGCGACGACGGCATCGTGCTGCGCACCCAGAAGCTGGGCGAGGCGGACCGGATCATCACCATGCTCACCCGCGGTCACGGGCGGGTACGCGCGGTGGCCCGGGGCGTGCGGCGCACCAAGTCGAAGTTCGGGGCCAGGCTCGAACCGTTCTCCCACGTCGACGTGCAGTTCTTCGCGCGCGGCAGCGAGCTGATCGGGCGCGGGCTGCCGCTGTGCACCCAGAGCGAGACCATCGCGCCGTACGGCGGCGGGATCGTGACCGACTACGCCCGGTACACGGCCGGCACCGCCATGCTGGAGACCGCCGAGCGGTTCACCGACCACGAGGGCGAACCCGCCGTCCAGCAGTACCTGCTGCTCGTCGGCGCCCTGCGGACCCTCGCCCGCGGCGAGCACGCCCCCCACCTCGTCCTGGACGCCTTCCTGCTGCGCTCCCTCGCCGTCAACGGCTACGCGCCCAGCTTCGGCGACTGCGCGAAGTGCGGCATGCCCGGACCGAACCGGTTCTTCTCCGTCGCCTCCGGCGGCTCGCTCTGTGTCGACTGCCGGGTGCCCGGCTGCGTCGTACCCTCCCCGCAGACCCTGGTACTGCTCGGTGCCCTGCTTACGGGAGACTGGGAGACGGCGGACGCGTCCGAGGCGCGCCACGTCCGGGAGGGCAGCGGGCTGGTGTCCGCCTACCTGCACTGGCACCTGGAGCGCGGGCTGCGCTCGCTCAGGTACGTCGAGAAGTAGCACGCAAGCAGAGGGAGACGAGAAGCTCATGGTCGTACGCGGGATCCTGGGGCGCCAGCGCCGCGAGTACAGGTCGCCGGAGCCGCACCCGTCCGGCGCCCGCGCGCCGAAGCTCCCGGGCGAGCTGGTCCCGAACCACGTGGCGATCGTCATGGACGGCAACGGCCGCTGGGCCAAGGAGCGCGGGCTGCCCCGCACCGAGGGCCACAAGGTCGGCGCCGAGCGCGTCCTCGACGTGCTCCAGGGCTCCATCGAGGTCGGCGTCCGCAACATCTCCCTGTACGCCTTCTCCACCGAGAACTGGAAGCGCTCGCCCGACGAGGTCCGCTTCCTGATGAACTTCAACCGCGACTTCATCCGCAAGACCCGCGACCAGCTCGACGCGCTGGGGATCCGGGTGCGCTGGGTCGGCCGGATGCCCAAGCTGTGGAAGTCGGTCGCCAAGGAGCTCCAGGTCGCCCAGGAGCAGACCAAGGACAACGACCTGCTCACCCTGTACTTCTGCATGAACTACGGCGGCCGGGCGGAGATCGCCGACGCCGCGCAGGCGCTCGCGGAGGACGTGAAGGCGGGCCGCCTCGACCCGTCCAAGGTCAACGAGAAGACGCTCCAGAAGTACCTGTACTACCCGGACATGCCGGACGTCGACCTGTTCCTGCGCCCCAGCGGCGAACAGCGCACCTCCAACTACCTGCTCTGGCAGAGCGCGTACGCCGAGATGGTCTTCCAGGACGTGCTGTGGCCGGACTTCGACCGCCGCGACCTGTGGCGGGCCTGCGTCGAGTTCGCCTCCCGCGACCGGCGCTTCGGCGGTGCGGTCCCGAACGAGGAGCTCATCGCCATGGAGGCCGCCATGAAGGGCAACGACCCTTCGTAGGCCCTTCGTGACGCTCCCCGGGCGCCGGTGGCGCGGTCAGCGCCCGGCCGCGCACTCCGCGCACGTGCCGAAGATCTCCACCGTGTGCGCCACGTTGACGAAGCCGTGCTCCGCCGCGATCGCCTCGGCCCACTTCTCCACCGCGGGGCCCTCCACCTCGACCGCCTTGCCGCAGGAGCGGCAGACGAGGTGGTGGTGGTGCTCGCCGGTGGAGCACCGGCGGTAGACGGACTCGCCCTCGGAGGTGCGCAGGACGTCTACCTCGCCGGCGTCGGCGAGGGACTGCAGGGTGCGGTAGACCGTGGTCAGCCCGACGGAATCGCCCTTGTGCCTGAGCATGTCGTGCAGCTCCTGCGCGCTGCGGAACTCGTCGACCTCGTCGAGCGCCGCCGCCACGGCCGCACGCTGCCGGGTGGAGCGGCCCCTCACGGGCGGTCCAGCGGTCGTCACCGTCGTCTCCTCACGTCTGCGCCTGCCCGGGCCATTGTGCCAGCCCGGCCTGCCGGCGGTCAGACGCCGACCCCGTCGCCGGCCTCCCGCGTGGCCGGAATCGAGCACTCGGCGGGGTCGCCCGCGGGCCGGGCCGCGGCGGCCGCGCGGGCGCGTCGCCGGGCCAGGGGCGTGGCCAGGGCGCTGAGCACGCCGAACGCTCCGATGGTCAGCAGGACGATCGTCGCGCCCGGCGGGACGTCCTGGTAGAACGAGGTCACCGTGCCGCCGATCGACACCGTGACGCCGAGGGCGACGGCGATCGCGAAGGTCGCGGCGAAGCTCCGGGTGAGCTGCTGCGCGGCGGCGACCGGCACGACCATGAGCGCGGAGACCAGGATCAGGCCGACCACCCGCATGGCGACCGTGACCGTGACGGCCGCGGTGACCGCGGTGAGCAGGTTCAGGGCGCGCACCGGCAGCCCGGTGACCCGCGCGAACTCCTCGTCCTGGCTGACCGCGAACAGCTGGCGGCGCAGGCCGAGGGTGACGACGACCACGAACGCGGCGAGCACCATGATCGCGGTCACGTCGGAGGGCGCGACCGTCGACAGCGAGCCGAACAGGTACGACGTCAGGTTGGCGGTGGAGCCGCCCGGTGCGATGTTCACGAACATCACGCCGCCGGCCATGCCGCCGTAGAAGAGCATGGCGAGGGCGATGTCGCCGCGCGTCCTGCCGTACCAGCGGATCAGCTCCATCAGGACCGAGCCGAGGACGGAGACGGCCGTGGCCATCCACACCGGCGAGGCGTGCAGCAGGAAGCCGAGGCCGACGCCGGTCATCGCCACGTGCCCGATGCCGTCGCCCATCAGCGGCTGGCGGCGCTGGACCAGGTAGATGCCGATGGCGGGCGCGGTGATGCCGACCAGGACGGCGGCGAGCAGCGCCCGCTGCATGAAGGCGTAGTTCAGGAGTTCCATCAGCTCAGCAGTCCCGTGCGGATCGGTTCGGCGCCCGCGGGTGCGTGCGGATGCACATGGTCGTGGCCGGGCAGGGCGTGCTGACCGACCGCGCGCGGAGGCGGGCCGTCGTGCAGCACGCAACCGTCGCGCAGGACGACCGCACGGTCGATCAGCGGCTCCAGCGGGCCCAGTTCGTGCAGGACGACCAGGACGGTGGTGCCCCGGGCGACCTGCTCGCGCAGGGTGGCGGCCAGCACCTCCTGGCTGGCCAGGTCGACGCCGGCCATCGGCTCGTCCATGATCAGCAGCTCGGGTTCGGAGACCAGGGCGCGGGCGATCAGTACCCGCTGGTGCTGGCCGCCGGAGAGCGCGGTGACCGGGTCCTTGGCGCGGTCCGCCATGCCGACCATGTCCAGCGCCCGGTGCACGGCCTCCCGGTCGGCACCGCGGAAGAAGCGGAAGCGGGTGCGGGCCAGCCGCCCCGAGGCGACGATCTCGGCCACCGTGGCCGGGACCCCGCCGGCGGCGCTGGTGCGCTGGGGCACGTACCCCACGCGGGCCCAGTCCCGGAAGCTCCGGCGCGGGGTGCCGAACAGCTCGATCGCGCCGGAGCCGGCCGGCACCTGGCCGATGAGGGTGCGCACGGCCGTCGACTTGCCGGAGCCGTTCGCGCCGAGCAGCGCGACGACCTCGCCGGCGCGCACGGTCAGGTCGATGCCGCGCAGCACCGGCCGCGAGCCGAGCTCCGCGGTCACCTTGCGCATCGCTATGACGGGTTCGCCCATGATCTCGTCCTCCCTGCCGGTCACTTGGCGCCCAGGGCCCGCTGGAGCGCCCTCAGGTTCGCTTCCTGGACCGCGAAGTAGTCCTTGCCGCGGGACTTCGCCGTGATCCCCTCGATCGGGTCCAGCACGTCGGTCCGCAGGCCCGAGTCGCCCGCGACGGTCTTCGCCGTCCGGTCGCTGACGAGCGTCTCGTAGAAGACGGTGGAGACGCCGTCGCTCTTGGCCATCTCCGCCAGGTCCCGCACGCGCGCTGCGCTGGGCTCCGACTCGGGGTCGAGGCCGTTGATGGCCTCCTCGGTGAGGCCGTAGCGCTCGGCGAGGTAGCCGAAGGCGGCGTGCGTGGTGATGAAGACCCTGGTCCGCGTGTGCCCGAGGCCGTCCTGGAAGCGGGTGTTCAGGTCGTCAAGACGCTTGACCAGGGCGGCGGTGTTCCTCCGGTAGTCGGCCGCGTGATGGGGGTCGGCCTTCTCGAAGGCCTTGCCGACACCCTCGGCGACCTGGGCGTAGCGCACCGGGTCGAGCCAGATGTGCGGGTCCTTGCCGGGTGTCTCGGCGTCCTCGTGGGTGTCGTGCGCGGCCGCGTGCCCGCCGACTTCGCTGCCGTGCTGCTCCAGGGTGGTCAGCGAGGCGGCGTCGATCTTCGTGCCGACCGGGGACTGGGCCACCGCGTCGTCGACGGAGGGCTGGAGGTTCTTCAGGTAGAGGACCGCGTCGGACTCCTCGAGCAGGGCGATCTGCCGGGGGCTGATCTCCAGGTCGTGCGGTTCCTGCCCCGGGGTGGTGAGCGTGGTGACGTGGACGTGGTCGCCGCCGATCCGCTCGGCGAGGAAGGCCATCGGGTAGAACGACGCGACGACGTCGAACCTGCTCGTGTTGCCCCCCGCGACGCCGTCGGTGGAGCACGCGGTCAGCGCTGCCAGGCCGAGCGCGAGGGCGGCGGCGAGCGCGGACCGGGGTATGAGGCGTCGACTTACGTTCATGACAGTCATTTTCAACAAACATGGAAACCGTTGTCAACAACGCCTGTGGGAGCCTGTAGACGGGGGCCGATTTGGCCGTGGGGGAGCCTGCGCCGGTAACCTGAATCATTCGCTGGAAGCATCTCGCTTCAACGCCCGTCGTCGTAATGAAGAGAGCACCGTGGCCGCCGACAAGATCGACACCATCGTCAGCCTGAGCAAGCGCCGTGGCTTCGTTTTCCCCTGCAGTGAGATCTACGGCGGCCAGCGTGCCGCCTGGGACTACGGACCGCTGGGTGTCGAGCTCAAGGAGAACATCAAGCGCCAGTGGTGGCGTTACATGGTGACGTCGCGCGAGGACGTGGTCGGTATCGACTCGTCCGTCATCCTGGCCCCCGAGGTCTGGGTCGCCTCCGGCCACGTCGCCACCTTCACGGACCCGCTGACCGAGTGCACCTCGTGTCACAAGCGGTTCCGCGCGGACCACCTGGAAGAGGCCTACGAGGAGAAGAAGGGCCACGCCCCGGCGAACGGCCTCGCCGACATCAACTGCCCGAACTGCGGCAACAAGGGCCAGTTCACCGAGCCCAAGCAGTTCTCCGGTCTGCTGTCGACGCACCTCGGCCCGACCCAGGACAGCGGCTCGGTCGCCTACCTGCGCCCGGAGACCGCCCAGGGCATCTTCACCAACTTCGCCCAGGTGCAGAGCACCTCGCGCCGCAAGCCGCCGTTCGGCATCGCCCAGATGGGCAAGTCCTTCCGCAACGAGATCACGCCCGGCAACTTCATCTTCCGCACCCGCGAGTTCGAGCAGATGGAGATGGAGTTCTTCGTCAAGCCGGGCGAG
The DNA here is from genome assembly GCF_033792105.1 of Streptomyces sp. WI03-4A. NCBI lineage: Bacteria > Bacillati > Actinomycetota > Actinomycetes > Kitasatosporales > Streptomycetaceae > Streptomyces > Streptomyces sp. WI03-4A. Next base: position 24,093 of record NZ_JARAUO010000038.1, on the reverse strand, counting down.
GACGAGAAGTGGCAGGAGTACTGGATGGAGCAGCGCTGGAACTGGTACACGGGCCTCGGCCTGCGTACCGAGAACATGCGCTGGTACGAGCACCCGAAGGAGAAGCTCTCCCACTACTCCAAGCGCACCGCCGACATCGAGTACCGCTTCCAGTTCGGCGGCAGCGAGTGGGGCGAGCTCGAGGGCGTCGCCAACCGCACCGACTACGACCTCGGCGCCCACTCCAAGGCCTCCGGCCAGGACCTCTCCTACTTCGACCAGGAAGCCCAGGAGCGCTGGACGCCGTACGTCATCGAGCCGGCGGCGGGTGTCGGCCGCACCATGCTGGCCTTCCTGCTCGACGCCTACGTCGAGGACGAGGCGCCCAACGCCAAGGGCAAGATGGAGAAGCGCACCGTGCTGCGCCTCGACCACCGGCTCGCCCCGGTGAAGGTGGCGGTGCTCCCGCTGTCCCGCAACCCGGAGCTGTCCCCGAAGGCCAAGGGCCTCGCCCAGGCGCTGCGCCAGCACTGGAACATCGAGTTCGACGACGCCGGCGCCATCGGCCGCCGCTACCGCCGCCAGGACGAGATCGGCACGCCGTTCTGCGTGACCGTCGACTTCGACACGCTCGAGGACAACGCGGTCACCGTCCGCGAGCGTGACTCGATGAAGCAGGAGCGCGTCTCGCTCGACCAGATCGAGGGCTACCTGGCCAGCCGCCTGATCGGCGCCTGACCCACGGCCTCATTGGTGCCGGGCTCCCGCAGGGCGGGGGCCCGGCACCGTCGTGTCTCAGAGGTCCAGGTCCACGTAGAGCGCCGCGTGGTCGGACGCCGCGTCGGTCTTCGACGTGACGGTGTCGAACGACTTGATGCCAGGCGGCGCGAAGAGTCCCCGGGTCTCCAGCCCGACGTGCTGCACCTGAGGCCAGAGCGACGGAGGCAGCAGCACGTAGTCGATCTTGTCGCGCTCGCTGCGGCAGTCCCCGTGGGTGCCGGGCTCGCCGTGGTAGGACGGGTGGCTCATGACGTCCCGCAGCCCGGTGTCCCGCAGCTCCTCGGCCGCCGCGCTGGTCGGGTCGTCGTTGAGGTCTCCGGCGACCAGGACGTGCGGGGTGCGCTCCGAGGCGGCGCGGTAGATCTCCGCGACCCGCCTCGCCTGGGCCAGCCGCAGCTCCGGGTCGTCGTTGAACTTGCTCTTGAGGTGGTTGCCGAGGACCACCAGGGGCGACCCGTCGAGCCGGATCTCGAACGCGGGGCAGTCCCGGCTGAAGAGGCGCTCGTCGGGGTGCTCCGGGTCGGTGTCGAAGAGGTGCGTCCGCACGGACGTGATCGGGTGGCGGCTGAGGATCCCGATGTCGATGCCCCGGGGGTCGTTGCCGTCGATCAGCAGGTTGTACGGGTACGGGCGTCTGCCGAGCGCCCCGGCCAGCACCTGGGTGTTGAAGCGCTCCAGGGTGAGCCGGTCCTCGACCTCCACGGTGAGCAGGATGTCGGCGTCGACCTCCGAGACCACCCGGCCGGTGTTGCGCACGACGTCCAGGTCGAGGTCGTCCTGCCCCAACTCGGCCCAGCCGGCCCACCCGGTACGGCCGTCCGCGGTGACCTCGACCTTGGTGTTCTTCCCGGTCCCGGACGTCCGGAACAGCCCGGAGCCCTTGCCGGGACGGGACTGGTTGACGTAGATCGGCGGAGGGTCCTGCGGGTCGATGGCGTACGCCCGGTGCTTCTCGATGATCCGGGCGATCTCCTTCTTGTCGCCCTCCTGATACACCGGCAGGTCCAGGAGGGTGACCAACTTGGCGAAGTCACCGAGGACTTCCTCGCGCTTCGCCGTATCCGCGAGGCGGAAGGCCGTGGGCCGGCGGAACACGTTCTCCATGTTGAAGGTGGCGATACGGACGCTCATGGCGGGCCTCCTCCGGCGGCGCGAGAGCACCGCGGGGCCGGCGGCAGGCGCCGCCTGAGGACTGCTCGCCGACAGTTCCCATTCTCCGGGCACCACGCAGCGGTGTCCAACGGAACGGGCCCGGAGCGGGGAACCGGTGCTGACCTCGCGTCAGGGGAGGATGGACCGGGGCGCGGGGGGTCGCCGCCCGCGCCCCGGCCGCACGGTCAACGTCCCTGCAGCGTCCGGACGTTGTCGCCGAAGGTCCAGTTCTTCGAACCGTCCCAGTTGGCCGACCACGTCATCAGGCCCTTGAGGGCGCCGCCGTAGTGCTTCCACGCCTGGGACACCAGGGAGGGGGACAGGTAGCCGCCGCCCGCGCCGGGCTGGGCGGGCAGGCCGGGCACCTGCTTGTCGTAGGGCACCTTCACGGTCGTGCCCTGCACGACGAGGCCCTTGGCGAGGCAGTCGGTCTGCGCGGTGAAGCCCTGCATCGTGCCCGCCGAGTACGAGTCGCCGGAGCAGCCGTACATGCTGCCGTTGTAGTACTGCATGTTCAGCCACCACAGCCGCCCGTTGTCCGCGTACTTCCTCACGATCGGCAGGTAGGCGCCCCAGATGGAGCCGTAGGTGATGCTGCCGCCGGTCACGTAAGCGGTCTCCGGCGCCATCGTCAGGCCGAAGCCGGCCGGCATCCGGGCCAGGACGCCGTCGATGATGCGGATCAGATTGGCCTGGGACGTGGACAGTTGGGTGATGCTGCCGCTGCCCACGAGGCCGGTCTCGATGTCGATGTCGATGCCGTCGAAGTTGTACTTCTGCAGGATCGGGACGATGGTCGCGACGAACCGGTCGGCGACCGCGCTGGAGGAGAGGTCGATGCCGGCCGCCGCGCCGCCGATGGACAGCAGGATCGTCTGGCCGGACGCCTTGGCCGCGCACATCTCGGCGGGCGTGGCCACCTTCACGCCGCTGTCCATGCCGTCCTCCCACAGCGCCGTCCCGTCCGAGCGGATGACCGGGAAGGCCGCGTTGATCACGTTGTAGCCGTGGGCGGCCAGCCGGGAGTCGGTGATCGGGGTCCAGCCGAAGGGCGGGTGGACGCCGTTGGCGGAGCCGTCCCAGTTCTCCCAGTAGCCCTGGAGCACCTTGCCCGCCGGGCGCGGCTTCACGGCGCAGGTGTCGGCGGCAGAGGCGGCGGGGGCGGTGGCGACGGCGAGCGGGGCGAGGACGGCCGTGGTGAGCGCGGCGGTGAGCAGACGCAGCGTGCGGCGGAGCATGCGGGGCCTCCCGGTGGGGGTGCGGTGAGGTGACGTAGGCATGACAGTGCGCTGCTTCGACAGTGCAGGTGGTCCAGACCTCTCGTCAATAGGTCTGGACCAAGTCGCCCTCCGGGGTGCGTGATGCGGGCGCAAGGTGCCCTGCGGGCGGATGGCGGCTGACAAATGACAGATGACAGATATTGAAATCTGTCATCTGTCATGGCAGAGTGGAGGACATGACGATCCGAACCCGCACCCTCGGAACCACCGGCCCCCACGTCTCCGCCCTCGGCCTCGGCTGCATGGGCATGTCCGCGCTGTACGGCGACGCCGACCGCGCCGAGTCCGTCGCCACCGTCCACGCCGCCCTCGAAGCGGGCGTCACCCTGCTGGACACCGGCGACTTCTACGCCATGGGTCACAACGAGATGCTGATCGGCGAGGCCCTGCGCACCGCGCCCGCCGCCCTGCGCGAGAAGGCCCTGCTCAGCGTGAAGTTCGGCGCCCTGCGCGACCCGGACGGCAACTGGAGCGGCTACGACGGCCGTCCCGCCGCCGTGAAGAACTTCGCCGCCTACTCCCTGCAGCGCCTCGGCGTCGACCACATCGACGTCTACCGCATCGCCCGCCTCGACCCGGACGTGCCGATCGAGGAGACCGTCGGCGCGATCGGCGAGCTGATCGAGAAGGGGTACGTCCGGCACGTCGGCCTGAGCGAGGTCGGCGCCGACACCATCCGCCGGGCGGCCGCCACCGCACCGGTCGCCGACCTGCAGATCGAGTACTCGCTCATCTCGCGCGGCATCGAGCGGGAGATCCTGCCGACCACCCGTGAGCTGGGCATCGGCATCACCGCGTACGGCGTGCTCTCCCGCGGCCTGATCTCCGGCCACTTCTCCCAGGACCGGCGGCTGGCCGCCAACGACTTCCGCGCCCACTCGCCCCGCTTCCAGGGCGAGAACCTGCGCCACAACCTGACGCTGGTCGAGGCGCTGCGCAAGATCGCCGAGCAGAAGGGCGTGACCGTCGCGCAGATCGCCATCGCCTGGGTGCTCTCCCGCGGCGAGGACATCGTGCCGCTCGTCGGTGCCCGCACCCGCGACCGGCTGGGCGAAGCGCTGGGCGCGGCGGACATCACCCTGGACGAGGCCGACCTCGCCGCCGTAGAACAGGCCGTCCCCGCCGACGCGGCGGCGGGCGACCGCTACCCGGCGGCACAGATGGCACACCTCGACAGCGAGCACTGACCTCGCCCCCGGGTACGGTCTATGGCATGGCACCGACCACCGAGACCCTGACCGCCGAGCGCATCCTCGAAGCGACCGAGGAGGTGCTGCGCCGTCACGGCCCGGCCAAGGCCACCGTTGTCGACGTGGCCCGCGCGCTCGGGGTCAGCCACGGCAGTGTCTACCGGCACTTCCGCACCAAGGCGGCGCTGCGCGAGGCGGTGACCAAGCGGTGGCTGGACCGTACGTCGGAGCGGCTCGCCGGCATCGTCGCCGGTGACGACGCCGCCGAGGACCGGCTGCGGGCCTGGCTCGCGGCCCTGTTCGAGGCCAAGCGGCACAAGGCGGGCGACGACCCGGAGCTGTTCGCCACCTACACGGTGCTGACCGACGAGAACGGCGAGGCGGTCGGCGAGCACGTCACCGACCTCACCGCCCAGCTCGCCAGGATCATCGAGGCGGGCGCGGGGACGGGCGCCTTCACCGCCCCCGACCCGACCGCCGCGGCCCGCGCCGTCTTCCAGGCCACCGGCCGCTTCCACGACCCGTGCTACGCCCGGGAGTGGCAGCAGCCCGGCATCCGCACGGAGTTCGAGGCCGTCGTCGAGCTGCTGGTACGGGGCCTGAAGGCATAGGTCCCACTTGGGGCTGGGGCTGGGCCTGCGGCTGGAACCGGGCCTGCGGCTGGGGCCGGGCCGGGGCCGGGCCGGCCGTCAGCGGGACGGCTGGCGGGTGGCCGACGGGTCCACCGTCGCCTGGTGGGCCTCGGCCAGGTGCTCCTCGGCCTTCAGCCAGGGCAGGAACTGGGCGCTGCGGCGCCAGCCGCAGGTGTCGCAGCTGATCGTGCGCTGCACACCCGTGCGCCGCACCCGGACGACGTGCTCCCGGCCGTGCCCGTCCCAGCGGCTGACCTTGCTCGTGCTGTTGTCCCGCGGCATGACGCCTCCCCACGTCCGGCAGACCCGACCGCAAGGAGTGTGCAGCAGGTTCAACATCAACAGGAGTTCCTTCGCGGCGAGTTGTCCAAGCCGTGTCCCGGGCCCGGCCGGCTCAGCCGACCGTGCGCGGCAGCCGCAGGCTGAGCAGGCCGGTCAGCACCACCCCCGCGAGTTGCACCAGCAGCGTGACGACCAGCGCGTCCCGCATGCCCTGGTGCGGGACGAGGGCCAGGAAGAGCGTGCCGAGGGTGGCCACCCCGAGGGCGAGCGCGGACTGCTGCGTGGTGACCATCACACCGCTGCCGACCCCGGCCCGGGCCGGCGGCACCTCGGACATCACGATCCGCATCAGGTTGGGGAGTTGCAGCGCCTGCCCCGCCCCGGCGACGGTCACGCCCGGCAGCAGCGAACCGAAGCCCAGGTGTGGCCAGTCCCGCCAGGCGGCCAGCACGATCAGCAGCACGCCCGCACCCTGCACCACGGCACCGGCGGTGAGCACCCGGGTGCCGTACCGGGCGATCAGCCGCGGCCCGGCCAGGGAGACGAAGAGGAAGGCCACCGCCATCGGCGCGAGCGCGAGCCCCGCCGGCACCGGTCCGAGCCCGGCGCCCCGCTGCAGCGCCAGCGCGATCACGAACATGAACCCGCTGAAGCCGACGGAGAACGGCAGGATCAGCATCAGCCCCCGGCGCAGGGACGCCAGCGCGAACAGGCTCGGCGGCACCAACGGGGTGCGCCCCTGCCGGTCCGCCCGCCGCTCCACCGCGTAGAAGGCGGCCGCGGCGAGAGGGAACGCGGCCAGCGACAGCCACGTCCACAGCGGCCAGCCGGCGGCCCGGCCCTCGGTCAGCGGTGCGAGCAGCGTCAGCAGGGACACCGCGAGCAGGACGGTGCCGGGCCCGTCGACGGGCTCCGGACGCGGGGAGCGGGTCTCCGGCACGTACCGCACGGCCAGCACCAGACCCAGCAGCACGACCGGCACGTTGACCAGGAAGATGGCCCGCCAGCCGCTTCCGGCGAGGTCGGCGGCGACCAGCACCCCGCCCAGGATCTGCCCGGCCACCATGGACAGCCCCGCGGTGGCGCCGTACAGGCTCATCGCCCGGGCCCGGCGGCCGCCGCTCGTGGCGGCCTGGATGGTGGCGAGCACCTGCGGCAGCATCGCCGCGGCGGACGCGCCCTGCGCGGCCCGCGCGCCCACCAGCCACCAGGCCCCGGGCGCGAGCCCGCAGGCCAGCGAGGTCAGCCCGAAGGCGGCCATGCCGGCGAGGAACAGCCGCCGCCGGCCGAACAGGTCCCCGAGCCGGCCGCCGAGCACGAGCAGCACGGCGTAGGCGACCCCGTACGAGGCGACGACCAGCTCCAGCACGGCCTCGCCCGCGGCGAGGTCGGCACCGATGGTGGGCAGGGCGACGTTGACGATGAAGAAGTCGACCAGCGGCAGCGCGGCCGCCAGCAGAACGGTGAACAGCCCGGGCCCGCTCAGCACGGGCGAGGACGCCCGGGCGCGGACCGCGGAGGTGGTGACGGTCTGTGTCATGCCCCCGAGCCTGCGCGCGCCCTCAGACGGGTACCAGAGTGTCCTTGTCCTGGTACAAGAAATACCTGGCAACAGGATCCGCCGCGGAGCACCCTGGAGCCATGACGACCACCGCCCAGCGGACCGCCGCCCCGTCGGCCGCGCCCAGCCGTTCGACCGCGCCGACCCCGCCGACCGCGCGGGGTGCGGAGATCCGGCGGCACGAGCTGGCCGCCTTTCTGCGCAGCCGGCGCGAGCGGATCACGCCCGAGCAGGTCGGGCTGCCCCGCGGGGCCCGGCGGCGCACCCCAGGACTGCGCCGGGAGGAGGTCGCCCAGCTCTCCGCGGTCGGCGTCACCTGGTACACCTGGCTCGAACAGGCCCGCAACATCCAGGTGTCCGTGCAGGTCCTGGACGCCCTGGCCCGCACCCTGATGCTCGACGCCGGCGAACGCGCCCACCTCTTCCAGCTGGCCGGCGCCACCGATCCGAGCCCGGCCGCGGACTGCCCCAGCGTGACCCCGGCCCTGCGCGAGATGCTCCGCGCGCTGGAGCCGGTCCCGGCCTGCATCCAGAACAGCAGGTACGACATCCTCGCCTACAACCGCACCTACGGCCTGCTCCTCGGCGACCTGGACGCCGTACCGCCCGAGGACCGCAACTGCATGCTCCTCGTCTACACGAACAGCGACTGGCGGGCGGCCATCGTCCACCTCGACGAGACCATGCGTCTGATGGCCGCCCGGCTGCGCGCCTCCCTGGCCGGCCATCTCGGCGAGCCCGCCTGGAAGATGCTGGTCAAGCGGCTGCAGACGGAGTCGGCGGAGTTCCGCGAGAACTGGGAGCGGTACGAGGTCGTCGGCCACCGCACCAAGATCAAGGAGTTCCTCAACCCGCACGTGGGGCATCTGACGCTGGAGCACACCGACCTGTGGCTGGGACCGGACGCCGGACCGCGGATGGTGACGTACACCCCCCGGAACGAGGAGACCCGTCGGCGCCTGGAGAAGCTGCACGAGAAGGCGCTGGCGGGTCAGGGGCACGGCGCCTGAGGGCCCCTGGGGGCCCCGAGTCGCCCTCGGGTCAGGCGCCCCCTCGGGTGGGACGCCCCCGGGTCAGGCGCGCCCGGAGGCCCCGACGACCTCGCGTACCTCGGCCGACTCCAGCCGGTCCGCCGTGCGCTCGGCGGTCCGCCGGGCCCAGCGCCCGCTGGAGACGAAGCCGAGGACCAGCACGGCCAGCCCGCACGCGGTGAGGATCCACCATCCCGGCTTGGCGGCCGACACGAACGTGTCCCTGTACGGCGAGGACCCCACCCCGGAGGCGAGCACCGCTCCGACGACCGCCACACCGAGCGACTGACCCAGCTGCCTGCTGGTGGAGGCGACCGCGGCCGCGACCCCCGCCTGGGCCCGGGGCATCCCGGACACCGCCGTGTTGGTGATCGGGGCGTTCACGAAGCCGAAGCCGATGCCGAACAGCATGTAGCCGACGAACAGGGTGGCGTCGGAGGTCTCCGCCTCGAAGACCGCGAACAGCACCCCGCTCGCGGTCATCGCCGCGCCGGCCAGCACCAGCGGCAGCCGCGGCCCCCGGCTGCCCACCAGGCGTCCGGACAGCGGCGCGCACAGGAACGTGGGCGTGGCCATCGGCAGCATCCACAGGCCCGCGTGCAGCGCGTCGAGGCCGCGCACGTTCTGCAGGTACAGCGTGGACAGGAACAGGAAGCCGCCGAGCGCCGCGAACGCGCTGACCGCGATCACGGTCGCGCCACTGAACGGGACGGAGTGGAAGAAGCGCAGGTCGATCAGGGGTTCGTCGCGGCGGGGCTCGTACCAGAGCAGTGCGAGCAGGGCCACGACCGCCACCACGGCGAAGGGGGCCACGGCGCCGAACCCGGCGTCCGGCGCCTCGATGATCGCGTACGTCAGCGAGCCGAACAGGGCGATGACCAGCAGCTGGCCGATCGGATCGGGGCGGCGGGCCTTGGGCGCCCGGGACTCCGGCACGAACCGCAGCGTGAGCAGCAGGGCCGCGAGGCCGACCGGGAGGTTGACCCAGAAGATGGAGCGCCAGCCGACCGACTCCACCAGCAGGCCGCCGACCAGCGGACCGGCCGCCATGGAGATGCCGACCACCGCGCCCCACACCCCGATCGCGCGGGCGCGCTCACGGGAGTCCGTGAAGGTGTTGGTGATGATCGACATGGCGACCGGGTTGAGCATCGAGCCACCGACCGCCTGGACCATGCGGAAGACGACGAGCAGTTCGAGGTTGGGCGCGAGCGAGCAGAGCAGCGAGCCGATCGAGAAGACGACCAGGCCCGACATGAAGATCCGCTTGCGGCCGATGCGGTCGGCGGTGGAGCCCGCGAGCATCAGCAGGGAGGCCAGGACCAGCGTGTAGGCGTCGATGGTCCACTGCAGGCCGGAGGTCTCGGCGTGCAGTTCGCGCTGCATCGAGGGCAGCGCGACGTTCAGGACGGTGTTGTCGAGGCTCACGATCAGCAGACTCATGCAGCAGATCGCGAGCACGAGCATGCGTCGGCGGTGGCTGAGCTCGGGCATGGTCCCCATCGTACGCGGATTTCGATAGTGCATCTAACTAATGACCGTTACAAGATACCGGCGTGTCCTCACTGGCGTGTCCGTGCCGGGGCCGGTGCCAGGCCGTGGGGTCCGGAAGTCACCCCGGCCACCCCCTGTACCCGGGGCGGCCGGAGGCCAAGCTTCCCGGGCTCCGGGAGGGGCCGGCGGAGCAGGGTGGGGAGTGAGGGACAATGGTTCCTTGCCTCCCGCCGTACGTCCGTCCCGGAGCCGTCTGATGACCCACCCGCTCTCCATCGGCCCGCACGCCGTCGCGCCGCCCGTCGTGCTCGCACCCATGGCGGGCATCACCAACGCGCCCTTCCGCACCCTGTGCCGGGAGTTCAGCGGCGGCAAGGGCCTGTTCGTCAGCGAGATGATCACCACCCGGGCGCTGGTCGAGCGCAACGACAAGACCATGCACCTGATCAAGTTCGACGCGAGCGAGCAGCCGCGTTCGATCCAGCTCTACGGTGTCGACCCGGCGACCGTCGGCAAGGCCGTCCGCATGATCGCGGAGGAGGGCCTCGCCGACCACATCGACCTGAACTTCGGCTGCCCGGTCCCCAAGGTGACCCGGAAGGGCGGCGGCTCCGCGCTGCCGTACAAGCGCAACCTGCTGCGGGGCATCCTGCGCGAAGCGGTCAGCGGGGCGGGTGACCTCCCCGTCACGATGAAGATGCGCAAGGGCATCGACGACGACCACATCACCTACCTCGACGCCGGCCGCATCGCCGTGGAGGAGGGCGTCACGGCGATCGCGCTGCACGGCCGCACGGCCGCCCAGCACTACGGCGGCACGGCCGACTGGGAGGCCATCGCCCGGCTGAAGGAGCACGTGCCCGAGATCCCGGTGCTCGGCAACGGCGACATCTGGTCGGCCGAGGACGCGCTGCGCATGGTGCGGGAGACCGGCTGCGACGGCGTGGTCGTCGGGCGCGGCTGCCTCGGGCGGCCGTGGCTTTTCGCCGACCTGGTCGCCGCCTTCGAGGGGCGCACCGAGGACCTGGCCCGGCCGACGCTCCGCGAGGTGGCCCGTGTCATGGTCCGCCACGCCACCCTGCTCGGCGAGTGGATCGGGGACGAGTCGAAGGGGGTCGTTGACTTCCGCAAGCACGTCGCCTGGTACCTCAAGGGCTTCGCGGTCGGCTCCGAGATGCGCAAGCGGCTCGCGATCACCTCCTCGCTCGCGGAACTGCGGGCAGGTCTGGACGAGCTCGACCTGGACCAGCCCTGGCCGGCCGGCGCCGACGGGCCCCGCGGCCGTACGTCCGGCAACAACCGTGTGGTGCTGCCGGACGGCTGGCTGAAGGACCCGTACGACTGCGCGGGCGTCGGCGAGGACGCGGAGCTGGACACGTCCGGCGGCTGACACCCCCCGCCTGCGGTCAGCCCCGCTTCGGGTGCGGGGTCGACCCGTAGGCCGTCAGGAAGCGGTCGCGGAAGGAACTCATCTTCCACACCGGCGCGTCGTGCGCGGGCCGGAGGCCGTCCGTCCAGCCCCAGCCGTCGACCTTGTCGAGGACCTTCGGGTCCTTGGCGACGATCGCGACCGGCACGTCACGGCTGGCGTGGTTGCCGCTGACGCGGGCGATGGGCTGGTGGTCGCCGAGGAACACCAGCACGGTGTCCTTGCTGCCGTAGCGCTCCAGCCACTGGGTGAGCGCGGTCACCGAGTACTGGACCGACTTGCCGTACTCCTGCCGGGACCTGGTGGTGTCGGCGATGATGTCGGCCGGCTTGTTGCCCGCCGCCTGGATGCCCTTGAAGACCGAGCCGTCGCCGAGCTGGTCCCAGCCGACCATCTTCGGGATCGGCGCCCAGGGCTGGTGGCTGGAGGTGAGGATGAGCAGCGACATCCGCGCCTTGCCGTCGGCGGGCTTCTTGCTGTGCACCCGCTCCTGGTACTGCTGGAGCGCGTACTGGTCCGGCATGGTCGACCAGCTGAACTTCGGTCCCCTGTAGCCGAGTTCGAAGGCGTTGTAGACCTTGTTCAGGCCGTAGAAGCTCTGCTCGGGCCAGGCCTTCTGCACACCCGGCATGACCCCGACGGTGTCGAAGGCGCCGGTCTTCTCGAACGCCTTGGTGAGGCTGAGGTGATCGCTCGCCATGACGGTGCGGTAGCGCTGCTGGTTGTTGACCCACAGCCCCGACATGGTGGTGGAGTGGCCGAGCCAGCTGCTGCCGCCGTAGGTCGCCGAGGTCAGCCAGCCGCTCTTGGCGTGGAAGCCGGCCTTGGCCAGCGCGGCGGTGCGCTCGTCCAGGGTCCTGTCGACGCCGGGCGCGATGATCGGGTCCTCGATCGCGCTGCGGCCGTAGCTCTCGATGAACGTGAAGATCATGTCCTTGCCGCGCAGGTCGGGTACGAGCTGGGCGCCTGGGGTGTCGCCGAAGGCGTCCACCTTGGCCACCTTCCGGAACTCCGCCTCGTCCCGGAGGGTGTCGCTCACCCGGTGGGCCTGGATCTTCAGGGCGGCCGCGGTGCGGTCCGAGGCGATCGGCACGCCGGAGATCTGGAGGCCGAGCGAGGAGCAGGTGATCCACACGACGCCCGCGACCAGCGTGCCGCGGGTGGCGGTGCCGGTGTGCCGGGCGAGCAGGTTGCTCAGCCGGACCATCGACAGCGCCAGCAGCACGAAGAGCAGCAGGACCACGACGGTCAGACCGGCGGTGGCCGCGAGGGTGGCCGTGCGGCCGAGCGAGTCCTCCAGGTACGACTGCGCGTCGCCGAGCAGGCTCCAGTCGAGGACGAGGTTGAAGCTGCGGCCCAGGTACTGGTTGAACCCCATGTCGAGCAGGTTCAGCACGGTCATCGCGGCCAGCGCCGCGCCGGACACCGCGGCCAGCACCACCCGGGGCCGGCGCGGCAGGGCCAGCATCACCGCTGCCCCGATGACCGCCTCCGCCGGGATCCGGACGAACTTCGCGGGCCGCAGCCCGACCACGGTGTTCGGCAGCACCAGCGCGGCGACGACCAGCGCGGCGGCCAGCACGGTCAGCACCACGGACAGCCCGCGTGCGGCCCCCGGACGCGCCGCCCGCCAGCGCGTCACCCGCCGGGCCCACCGGGCCCGCACCCCGCCCGCACCGGCCACCGTCGCGGGGGTGGGGTGGGCTTCACCGGCGGTCACCGGGGTGGGGCCGGCTTCGTCGGCGCCGGGCGCCTTGGCTTCGCCGGTGCGGGCGGCCTGGTCGATCCCGGACTGCGCGGCCTCGCCGGCGGCGGACTCGTCGGAGCCGGGCGCCGGCGCCTTGTCAGCGCTGGGTCGTGCGGCCTCACCGGTGACAGCGGCCTTGCCGGTTCCGGACTGTGCGGCTTCGTCGGCGCCGGTCTCCGGGGCCTCTCCGGCGCCGCTGGTCGCGTCGGCGTCCGGCTTCGCTGCTCCTTCGGCGGGGCGGGCCTTTGAGGCGACCGTCTTCGTGTCCTCGCCCCTGGGGCCGACCGTGTCGGGACTGGGCGTCGGGGCATCGCCGGCGGCGCTGGTCGCGTCGGCTTCCGGCTTCGATGCCTCGTCGACGGGCGCGGCCTCTGAGGCGAACGTTTTCGTGGCCTCCGGGCCGGCGTCAGCCTCCTCGGCGCTGTCGGTGCCGGGTTCCGGGGCCTCCCCGGTGGCAGCGGGCCCGCCCGTGCCGGGGGCCTGACCGGTGGCGGCGATCCCAGCAGTGCCGGGCTCCTCCGCCTCCCCGGTCGTCCCCGGCTCCGCCGCCCGGGGCTTGGGGGGCTTGCCCGCGAGCGGCCGGGGGGCCTGCGCGGTGACCGGCTCCGCTTCGGTCGGGGTGTCCCCGGTCGTCGCCCCCGGTGTGTCCGGCGACTGGCGCGTGCTCGTGTGCTGAGACAACCCGGAGGTCCTTCCGTGCGAGACCCGTGACGGAGTGGCGGGCCACGCCGGGAGGCTGGGCAGGGCCGGGGAAACACGGCCCGCCTGGCCCGCCGCCATTCCGTACGGCCCGCCCGAGTCCGCTGTTCACGGGCCTCGGCAAACACCGGGCAAACGCCCGGTCAAGGTCCGTCAGACCCCGCCGACCGCGGTGAGCAGGGCCAGCGGGGCCGCCGCCGAACGGGCCTCGCGGACGCACGCGTGCGGGTACGGCACCGGCTCCGGGTGGGTGCCGCGGCCGTAACCCGCCAGAACCTCCGGCAGCCGGTGACCGGTAGCCGTCGCCGCCTCCACCAGGGCGCGCGCCACCGTACGGGCCTCGTCGTGCAGCCCGTACCGGGCGAGACCCAGTGTGATCAGCGCGTTGTCGTGCGGCCAGACCGAGCCGCGGTGGTACGACAGCGGGTGGTACGCCGGCTGGCCGGAGGCGAGGGTGCGCACCCCCCAGCCCGAGAAGAAGTCCGGTTCCAGCAGGCGCCGGCCGACGACCTCGCCGTACTCCTTGTCCAGCAGCCCCGACCACAGCAGGTGCCCGGCGTCGGAGGCCAGCGCGTCCACCTGGCGGCCGTCACCGTCGAGCGCGAGCGCCGGGAAGGAGTGCTCCCGCATCCAGAAGTCCCGCTGGAAGCGGTCCCGGAGGTCGGCCGCCGCCTGCTCCAGCAGCGCCGCGTACGTCTCGTCGGCCCACGCCGTCCGCGCCACCCACGCCGTGCGGCGCAGCGCGTCGTACGCGTAGCCCTGGGCACCCGCGGCCATCACCGCCCCGGTGGGCCGGGTGCCGTCGGACCAGCAGATGGCGCCGGGGGAGTCCTTCCAGTTCTGGTTGGCGAGGCCGCCCTCGTCGGCGCGGTACACGAGGTAGCCGCGCGAGGTCAGCCCGCCGTGGTCCAGCATCCAGCCGACGGCGGCCCGGGCGTGCGGCTCCAGACGCCGGGCCAGGTCCGTGTCGCCGGTCCGCTCGGCGTAGGCCCCGAGCAGGATCAGGAACAGCGGGGTGGCGTCGACCGAGCCGTAGTACCGCCCGAACGGCACCTGCCCGAAGTGCGCAAGCTCGCCGTGCCGCACCTCGTGCACGATCTTGCCGGGCTGCGCCGCGGACGCACCACCGGTCGTGGTCGCCTGCGTCGCGGCCAGCGCGAGCAGCGTGGCGGCGGCCGAGCGGGGCCGGTACGGCAGCGTGAACAGGGCGGTGAGCAGCGCGTCCCGGCCGAGCAGGGTGAGGAACCAGGGGGCGCCGGCGGCCGGGACGCGCAGCTCCTCGCCGTCCGGCCCGGTCGCGGGCACCTGGAGCGCGGCCAGGTCGGCCAGGCCGCGGGCGCAGGCCCTGGCCAGCTCCGGCCGGCCGGTCGGGAACGCCACGCCCTCCACGAACCGCTCCTCCAGGCCGACGACCTGCTCGCGCACCGAGGCGGGGGAGCGCGGGACCCGCAGCGCGCGCCGGTCGCCGTGCGGGCGGGCCATCACGCGCAGCATCAGCTCGGTGGTGCCGTGGGGTTCCAGCTCCAGGGTCCACACCAGGCGGCGGGCGCCGGTGCCGGTCTCCTCGACGGCGTCCGGGGCGGGCTCGGCCGTGATGGTCGTGCAGGACCGCCACTCGGCCCGCCGGTAGGTGAACTGGATGCCGTCGTCCAGGATCTGCCGGGAGCGTACGGCGCCGGCCTTGACGTAGGTGCGGTGGTCGGAGCGGAGCTCGAACTGGTCGGTGAAGTCGACGTCGGCGGTGAGGGCGAGCCGGACGGTGGTGGGCGCCGGGCGGTTGCTGGTCACCCGCAGGGACTCGACGAACGAGCCGTCGCCGACGGCCTGTTCGCGGAAGAGGGTGTGCCCGGGCGGCTCCTGCCGGCCCCCGCGCGGCACCAGCGCACAGCGGGCCGTGTCGCCGTCGGTGACCGGGGTGAGCACCTCGGGCACCGCGCCGTCGACGGTGAGCTGCCAGCGGCTGAGGTGCCGGGCGTCGCGCACGAAGAGCCCGTCGGGGGCACTGCCGCCCCGCACCCCGCTGATGTCGCCGCGGTCGCCCACGGCGGCGAAGGTCGCCCCGTGCACGAGCAGATGATGCCGGTCCGTCATTGCCGGTCCCCTCCCTGTTCACTGGTGTCGAACGCGCCGGTGGCCGTGTGGGACACGGCGGGGCCCCGGCGCTCGTGCAGCAGGTCCAGTGCGAGCGCGGCGGTCCAGCCGAAGCCGGTCGCGCCGCACGCCTCGCCGGTGTACGGGTCGACGTACTCGGCGAAGCCGGTGGCCCCGGCGAGGGCGGGCACCGCCGCGCGCAGGGCGTCGGCCCGGTCCCGCTCGCCGTGCGTCCGCAGCCCCCGCTCCAGCAGCCAGCTCGTGTTGAACCAGGCGGGTCCGCGCCAGTACCGGTGCGGGTCGAAGGCCTCGCCGAGCAGGTCGTAGCTCGGGACCAGCGCCGTGGACCGGCCGAGCCCGAAGTGCGGGCCGCACAGCGTGCGCACGAGTGCGCCGGCGACGTCCCCCGGCAGTTCCGGCAGCAGCAGCGGGACCAGCCCGGACACACCGCGCTCGGGCAGCAGGCCGCCGCCGCGCAGGTCCCGGCACAGGAACATCCCGCTCGCCGGCTCCCAGAGCCGTTCCACCAGGGCCGCCGTCAGCCGCTCCGCACGGGCGCGGCGGGCCGCCCCGGGCGCCCCCAGCTCCTCGGCGATCCGGGCCAGCGCACGCTCGGACGCGATCAGCAGGGCGTTGAACGCCGGGTCCTCGACGGCGAACTCCCCGCCCCCGTCGGCGTACCCGGCGTCCCGGTAGTCCGCGGCCAGCCGCACGTACCGCCCGTAGTCGAGGTCGGTCGGCCGGTCCTCGGCGGCGCCGTGGCCGAGGTCGGCACGGCGGAAGGAGCGGGCCGGGGCGGGAGTGACCCGGGAGAGCGGGAGGTCCCAGCAGGGGCTGTTGTCCATACCCTGTTCCCAGGGGTGCACGACGGACGCCAGGCCGCCCCCGCCCAGGTCCCGCCGGTGCAGCAGATAGCGGTGCCAGGCGGCCAGCCGGGGATACGTCCGGGCCAGGAATCCGCGCGCCCGCGACAGGACGGGATCGGCGCGGTGCACCAGCCAGACCGCCAGCGCGTGCACGGGTGGCTGCACGATGCCGGACGTCTGTACGGTGCGCGGGGCGCCGGCCGCGCGCCCCGCGGTCGAGGAGCGCCAGAAGTCGGGGCTCGGGAAGTACGCGTCGAGCGGTACGGAGGGGTTGAAGACGATGTGCGGGACGCGCCCGTCGCCCCACTGGGCCGCCAGCAGGGTCTCCAGCTCCGTCTGCGCCCGCAGCGGCGACAGGTGCCGCAGGCCGATGGCGACGAACGCCGAGTCCCAGGACCACTGGTGCGGATACAGGCTCTGGGAGGGGACGGTCGAGCTGCCCGTCCAGTTCGCCGCCAGCACGCGGGCCGCCCGCGCCCGCAGCGACGCCTCGGCCGGGGCGGACAGGGCTGGGGCCGGGGCCGGGGCCGGTGGATCGTATGCGATCTCGCGCTCAGGGGCACAGGCTGTGAGCTGGGAAGTGCGGTCCACTCGGGGCTCCCCTAAGACGTCCGGCCGACCGGGTTTGACGGTGGCCGGCGGTGGCTACCGTGGGGTTACGTCTATTTAACACGCAAAACCCACTATGTAATGCGAGTTTGAAGAACACAAGGGGGTGTGCATGACCGGACGGCCCGGCAGGAGCGGCAAGGGCGGTAGTCAGCCCGGCGCCGGCGACCTGCTCGAACTGGTGCGCAGCGGACGGGCGGTGACCCGGGGCGCGCTCCAGCAGGCCACCGGACTGTCCCGGGCCACCGTCGGCCAGCGCCTGGACCGGCTGTTCCGGGCGGGCTGGCTGCGCGAGGGCGCCGGGGGTCCGGTCGAGTCGCCGCTCGGCGGGCGCCCCGCCATCACCCTGGAGTTCGACGACTCCCACGCGGTCGTCCTCGCCGCCGACCTCGACACCCGACACGCGCGCGCGGCCGTCCTCACCCTGACCGGCGAGCTGGTCGCCGAGCGCGCGGGCACCCTGGTGGTGGAGGACGGACCCGAGGCGGTGCTGGGCGAACTCGGCCGCTGGTTCGGCGAGCTGCTGGCCGAGGCCGGGCACCCGCCGCACGAGGTGTGCGGCATCGGGCTCGCGGTGCCGGGCCCGGTGGACAGCGAGACCGGCCGGGTCGTACAGCCGCCGATCATGCCGGGCTGGGACGGCTACGACATAACGGGCCGCCTCTCCCGCGCCTTCACCGAGCGCACCGGCGCCGGTCACGTCCCGGTCCTGGTCGACAACGACGCCAATCTGATGGCCTACGGCGAACAGCGCACGGCGTACCCCGACTGCTCGGCGTTCGTGCTGGTGAAGGTGTCCACGGGCATCGGCGCCGGGGTGGTGGTCGGCGGCTCCGTCTACCGGGGCGTCGACGGCGGCGCGGGGGACATCGGGCACATCCGGGTGGGCTCCGAGGCGCTGTGCCGGTGCGGCTCGTACGGCTGTCTCGCCGCCGTCGCCAGCGGCGGTGCCGTGGCCCGGCGGCTGGCGGAGTCCGGGGTGCCGGCCGCGTCCGGCTCGGACGTACGGGAGCTGCTGGCCGCCGGGCACCCTCAGGCGGCCGCGCTGGCCCGGGAGGCCGGACGCCGGGTGGGGGACGTGCTGGCCACGGTGGTGACCCTGCTCAACCCGGGCGTCCTGATGATCGCCGGCGACCTGGCCGGGACCGCCTTCCTCACCGGCGTCCGGGAACTGCTCTACCAGCGGGCGCTGCCCCGCTCCACCGCCCGCCTGGACGTGGTGACCTCCCGGCTGGGGGAGCGTGCGGCGCTGGTGGGAGCGGGCGCGCTGGTCGTGGAGCACCTGTACGCGCCCGAGCGGGTCGAGGAGCGGCTGCTCGCGCTGGGCGTATGACCCGCTCGGCTGTGCACGCCGGGTGCGTGACCCGCTCGACCCGCGCGCGGCGTGCGACCCGCTCCACCTGCTCGTCTCCGGTCCGGACACACGTCCGCATGGTGAAATCGGGCGCGCTGTGGCAGCGTGATTCTCGCCACCCTTGATAAGGGTTGCGCTCAGATGAGCGGATCTTGGGCGACTGCACTTCTCCAAGGGGTGGCACTCGGTGCCACCCCTTGATCGTTCATCGATCGAACTCAGACGTGCCGGAGGCCGCTCACCTGAGCGATAAACCCCGCCTTCGGGAGTGTGCGCGTTCAAGAGGTGAACACATGCCGCCGCAGTTGCTTGCCAAGCTTTGACTTTCAATCCGCTGGCGGACGAGTGGTTACAGGCGCATGACGGGCAAGTGGACGTACCCAGGTGCCTTCGATCTGGGTATGTTCCTGGCCGTCAGGGCAGCCACCGCGGCCTCAAGGAGTCGAGACCCGTGTCGGAAAACAAAGAACCCCACGTAGCGAAGTTCGTTTACGACTTCACCGAGGGCAACAAGGAGCTCAAGGATCTCCTCGGCGGCAAGGGTGCCAACCTCGCCGAGATGACGAACCTGGGCCTCCCGGTCCCTCCCGGCTTCACGATCACCACGGAGGCCTGCAAGGTCTACCTGGAGAGCGGCGAGGAGCCCGCGGCACTGCGTGACGAGGTGAGTGCGCACCTCGACGCCCTCGAGCAGAAGATGGGCAAGAAGCTCGGCCAGGCCGACGACCCCCTGCTCGTCTCGGTCCGCTCCGGCGCGAAATTCTCCATGCCCGGCATGATGGACACCGTCCTGAACATCGGCCTCTCCGACAAGTCGGTGCAGGGCCTGGCCAAGCAGGCCGGCGACGACCGCTTCGCGTGGGACTCCTACCGCCGCCTCATCCAGATGTTCGGCAAGACCGTCCTCGGCGTCGACGGCGAACTCTTCGAGGAGGCCCTCGACGCGGCCAAGGCCGCCAAGAAGGTCACGGTCGACACCGACCTCGAGGCCGCCGACCTGAAGAAGCTGGTCACCAAGTTCAAGAAGATCGTCAAGACCGAGGCCGGCCGGGACTTCCCGCAGGACCCGCGCGAGCAGATGGACCTCGCCATCAAGGCGGTCTTCGACTCCTGGAACGGCGAGCGCGCCAAGCTGTACCGCCGTCAGGAGCGCATCCCGCACGACCTCGGCACGGCCGTCAACGTCTGCTCGATGGTCTTCGGCAACCTCGGCCCCGACTCCGGCACCGGCGTCGCCTTCACCCGCGACCCCGCCTCCGGCCACCAGGGCGTCTACGGCGACTACCTGCAGAACGCGCAGGGCGAGGACGTGGTCGCGGGCATCCGCAACACGGTCGCGCTCGCCGAGCTGGAGAACATCGACAAGAAGTCGTACGACCAGCTCATGCAGATCATGGAGACCTTGGAGAACCACTACAAGGATCTCTGCGACATCGAGTTCACCATCGAGCGCGGCCAGCTCTGGATGCTCCAGACCCGCGTCGGCAAGCGCACCGCCGGTGCCGCCTTCCGCATCGCGACCCAGCTCGTGGACCAGGGCCTCATCGACGAGACCGAGGCGCTCCAGCGCGTCAGCGGCGCCCAGCTCGCGCAGCTGATGTTCCCGCGCTTCGACGAGTCCGCCAAGATCGAGAAGGTCGGCCGGGGCATCGCGGCCTCTCCGGGCGCCGCGGTCGGCAAGGCGGTCTTCGACTCCTACACCGCCGTGAAGTGGTCCCGCTCGGGCGAGAAGGTCATCCTCGTCCGCCGCGAGACCAACCCCGACGACCTCGACGGCATGATCGCGGCCGAGGGCATCCTGACCTCGCGCGGCGGCAAGACCTCCCACGCGGCCGTGGTCGCCCGCGGCATGGGCAAGACCTGTGTCTGCGGCGCCGAGGAGCTCGAGGTCGACACCAAGCGCCGCCGGATGACGGTGCCCGGCGGCCACGTAGTGGAGGAGGGCGACGTCATCTCCATCGACGGCTCCTCCGGCAAGGTCTACCTGGGTGAGGTCCCGGTCGTGCCGTCCCCGGTCGTCGAGTACTTCGAGGGCCGGATGCACCCGGGCGCGGACGACGCCGACGAGCTGGTCGAGGCCGTGCACCGGATGATGGCCTTCGCCGACCGCAAGCGCCGCCTGCGCGTGCGCGCCAACGCGGACAACGCCGAGGACGCGCTGCGCGCCCGCCGCTTCGGCGCCCAGGGCATCGGCCTGTGCCGCACCGAGCACATGTTCCTCGGCGAGCGCCGCGAGATGGTCGAGAAGCTGATCCTCGCCGACACCCAGGAGGAGCGCGAGGCGGCCCTGCGGGAGCTGCTGCCCCTGCAGAAGAAGGACTTCGTCGAGCTGTTCGAGGCGATGGACGGCCTCCCGGTGACGGTCCGTCTGCTCGACCCGCCGCTCCACGAGTTCCTGCCGGACATCACGGAGCTGTCGGTCCGCGTGGCCCTGGCCGAGTCCCGCCAGGAGCCGCACGAGAACGAGCTGCGCCTGCTCCAGGCGGTGCACCGCCTGCACGAGCAGAACCCGATGCTGGGCCTGCGCGGCGTGCGCCTCGGCCTGGTCATCCCGGGTCTGTTCACCATGCAGGTCCGCGCGATCGCGGAGGCCGCGGCGGAGCGCAAGGCCGCCAAGGGCGACCCGCGCGCCGAGATCATGATCCCGCTGGTCGGCACGGTCCAGGAGCTGGAGATCGTCCGCGAGGAGGCCGACCAGGTCATCGCCGAGGTCCAGGCGGCGACGGGCACGGAACTCAAGCTCGCCATCGGCACGATGATCGAGCTGCCGCGCGCCGCGCTCACCGCCGGCCAGATCGCGGAGGCCGCGGAGTTCTTCTCCTTCGGCACGAACGACCTGACCCAGACGGTGTGGGGCTTCTCCCGGGACGACGTGGAGGCCTCGTTCTTCACGGCCTACCTGGAGAAGGGAATCTTCGGCGTCAGCCCGTTCGAGACGATCGACAAGGACGGCGTCGGCTCCCTGGTGAAGGCGGCCGCCCAGGCCGGCCGCGCCACCCGCCCCGACCTCAAGCTCGGCGTCTGCGGCGAGCACGGCGGCGACCCGGAGTCGGTCCACTTCTTCCACGAGGCCGGCCTGGACTACGTCTCCTGCTCCCCGTTCCGCATCCCGGTCGCCCGCCTGGAAGCGGGCCGCGCGGCCACCAACTCGGCGGGCAGCGACCACCGCTGACCCCGAAGAACCCCGGAGCCGTCGTCGGTCCCCGACCCTCAGACCGATCGACGACGGCTCCGGCGCACGAAAGATGAAGAGAAGCGGCGGCATCCTGTGCGGGGATGCCGCCGCTTCGTGCATCGGCTGTCGTGGCTGGGGGGGGCAGCCTTCCAGCCGATCAGGCTCCGGAGTGCTGGTACGCCTGCTGTGCCTGCCCGTACGCCTCCCCGCCGGGAGTGCCTGTGGCCGGTGCCTGCGACTGCTCGGCCCACTCCCTGGGCACCTCCTGCTGCGTGCCGCAGAACGTGCACTGAATCTCCCATCTCGTCGAGATGGGGAACAGCGGCACGAAGAACAGCGTGAACTTGGTGACGTACTTCGTGACCGTGTGCGCGGCGGGGTTGCCGCAGTGAGGGCAGGTCAGCATGAGTATCGCGAGCCGGTACAGGTATCCGCTGGTGCCGAAGACGATCATTGGTGGAGTCCTTGAAAGTGGGGGGGAGGAGGCTGAGTGGAGGCGGTGGGCGTCCGCTCTCCGTGCCGTGCGGTGATTCCATTACGCCCCGGGTGGGGGGTCTGGGTCATGGCCCGGAATCGCGTGGCTTGACAAGGCCGTGAGGAGCTCGCGACGCCGGAGGGGGCGGCCCCCTGTGCTGGGGTGCCGCCCCCTCCGGCGTGGCCGAGGCCTGGCCCGCCTCGTCGCTCAGATGGTGCCCTCCGTGTTCACCGGGCCGACCTCGAAGATGTTCGAGCAGGTTTTCCAGTGGGCGGGGACCAGGACGGCCGTGTGGGAGGCCGGGGGGTAGACGCGCAGGTAGGAGGCGGTGGGTCGGCAGGGGCCGCCTATCGGGCCGTTGGTGGTACGGAGCACGGCTGTCGCCGTGTGGGCGGGGGTGAGGGTGACGGTGGCGTACGGGGTGCCGGAGCGGGTCGCCGCCGGGCCGATCCGGTGGTGCGCCGTGTCCAGCGCGCTGACGCCCGGGTAGCCGCGCAGGGCGCACTTCGTGCTGCTCGTGTTGGTGAAGACGACGGACCAGTAGAGGGAGCCGGCCGCGCCCTCTTTGTGGCCCATCGAGACGTAGAGGTCGTTCAGGGCGCAGGTGCGCGGGCCGGCCGGGGCCGCGGCCGCCGTGGCCGTCGTCGTGCCCCAGGCGACTCCCGCGGTCGCGAGGGCCGCCGCCACCGCCGCCAGGGCGGCGGGCAGGCCCCTGCGGGGCAGACGTCGGGCCAGGCCGAGGGAAGAGTGCCGAGTATGCGGAAACATGGCGTATCCGCCTCCAAAGGGCGAATGGGTGGATGAAGGTCGCTATGTTGGATGCACCTCCGGCGGGAAAAGTTGTGCGGTCCGCCGGCCGATGCGGGAAAGGTGGCTGACACGTCGTGCACGGGCCCCGTTGGACCACCGCCGACATCCCCGACCTGAGCGGCCGCACGGCCGTCGTCACCGGGGCCAACGGCGGGCTCGGCTACGTCACCGCGCGGGAGCTCGCCCGCAAGGGGGCGCGGGTCGTGCTCGCCTGCCGCAGCGAGACGCGGGGGCGTGAGGCGGCGGAGCGGCTGCTGGAGGAGGTGCCCCGGGCGGAGGCCGAGGTCCGGCGGCTCGACCTCGGCGACCTGACGTCCGTGCGCTACTTCGCCGCCCGGCTGCCGTACGAGCGGATCGACCTGCTGATCAACAACGCGGGCGTGATGGCCCTCCCTCGCGGGACCACGGCGGACGGCTTCGAGACCCAGTTCGGCGTCAACCACCTGGGCCACTTCGCCCTCACCGCACTCCTCGCGCCCGCCCTGCTGGCCACCCCGGGCGCCCGGGTCGTCACCGTGTCCAGTCTCATGCACGCCCTGGCCGCGATCGACCTCAGGGATCTCGGCGGCGGCCGCCCCTACCGGCGCTGGATCGCCTACGCCCGCTCCAAGACCGCCAACCTGCTCTTCACACACGAGCTGGCCCGCAGGTTCGCCGCGTCCGACGCGGACGTCGTCGCGGCCGCAGCCCACCCCGGCTACGCCGCCACCGGGCTCCAGACCGCCGGGCCGCGCGCCGAGGGGCGCCGCGTCGCCGAGCGGGTCATGCGGCTCGGCAACCAGGTCTTCGCACAGCCGGCGGAGGCCGGGGCCCTGCCCACGCTGTACGCGGCGACCGCGCCCGGCGTGCGGCCCGACTCGTTCTACGGGCCGTCCTTCGCCATGTGGCGGGGTGCGCCGGCGCCCTCCTGGCGAGCCCCGTGGGCCGAGGACGACCGCATGGCCGCCCGCCTCTGGGACGCCTCGGCGCGACTGACCGGCGTCGACTTCAGCCCTCCAGGGGCTTGAACCGCACCTCGTAGGCCGGCACCCGCACCGACTCGTCGTCCAGGCACGCGCCGGTCTCCAGGTCGAAGCGCTGCTTCAGCAGGGGGGACGCCACGAACGGGCGGCCGCGGTGGGTGCCGGTCAGGCCGCGGGAGAGCACCGCCGCGCCGGTGAACGGGTCACGGTTGCCGATCGCGTAGAGGCGGTCCGAGCGGTCGCGGAACACCGCCACCTGGCCGCCGTCCGGCAGCAGGGCGGCCACCCCGCGGCCCGGGGCCATGCGGTGCAGGTCGCACACGGTGAACCAGCCCTCCGTCCAGCGGAGCTGCACCTTCAGGTCGGTCGTCTCCAGTGCCAGGGTCATCGCTGGGCGCTTCCTTCCAGGACGTCTTCAGCGGGCCGCATGCCGATCGACAGCAGCGGCAGGTCGGGCTTCATCTGGTCGCGTTCGGGGACGAAGGCGACGACCGG